>CAYUFU010000033.1:29243-36129 GCA_964444145.1 uncultured Chitinophagales bacterium | reverse complement strand
TCCCGCAGCTTCTTTTTTTTCCTCACCCGCGACCAATCCCGCCTTGGGCGGGATGGCTCTACCAACTGAGTTACTCCCGCAGCCATTTACCATCTCCAACGTTCCTGACTCGAGCTGGCGACCAGATTCGAACTGGTGACCTGCTGATTACAAGTCAGCTGCTCTACCAACTGAGCTACGCCAGCAACAACCGCATTCTTTTTTGCCGCTCTAAGCTGGCGATCCGCCGGCGGCGGATGACCTGCTGATTACAAGTCAGCTGCTCTACCAACTGAGCTACGCCAGCGCGGTTACATCAAAAGCAAAACGCTGGCAAAGGGTGTAACTATCCTTGCCAGTTCTTCACTGGGATCAGTGCCGCAAATAACTACTGTTTGAACAAGATTTTGAGCAAGTAAATATAGAAAATTCCCCGTGAGAATCAACCGTTGGCAAGACAATTGCGCGTCTTTCGGGCATGAAATTTTGTTCATGGCTCAAGCCTGAATTGAGAGAGTTCCTACAATGGGTTGAGTTCCGGCTTTGCCGAATGCATGGGCAGTAGATGCCGGGGCAGGAAAAAACGGTGACCGACGTTGTTTTTCGGTCACCAATTCTTTGTGCTGAATGATATCCTAACGAGCCTTCCAGTCCGGCACGCGACCTGGTGTCCACGGAGCCTTGGCGTCTTCCATCGCTGCTTCGAGAGCCTTCAGTTCCCCCTCGACCAATGTTCGGAGTTGCGCAAGAAGGGGGGTGAACGCCTCACTGGCGATCTCATACGCCTTGAGATGCGTCTGCGTTGGCGCAGATGTCGAAAGCCATTGGTCGTCAATGATACCTTGCACGCGCTCGCTTATCGAGGGCGGATCGGGTTCATTGCGTTGACGAATGTGCGTGTTGCCGCCGAGTACGTGCTGAATTTCCAAAATGCGCAGCTCAATCGAGCGAGTATCGTCGCGGAGTTTAGGCGGGGCGTTCGTAGCATCCGCAAGCGATTTCTTGATCAGCGCCATGCGACTCTTCATCTCGTTCACAAGACGTGAAGCGCCTGCCACTGCTCGCTGCAACTCTCCAACTTTCGATTGAAAAGCCAAAAGCTCTTTGCGGTCTGCTGGTGGCAGCGATGCCGTTCCGAGAACTGCGGCGGTAAAGGTTTGCTCATCAGTCAGTTTTGTTGTTACATTGTTCACACGTTTCCAGAGACTCACTCTATATGTGCCCGGCAACGCCAGCGCTCCCTGATCAGGCTCCTCAAACGGATTGTCGCTTGGAGGATTCAGGGTCGTGGGCGAGGTTGGTGCGTAGCGCAAATCCCAACTCACCCGATTCATTCCCTTGGTGTTCGTGCCACTGATCCGGCGAACGACATTTCCAGCTTCATCAGCGATTACGACAAACACCGATGGCTCTTCTTCCGCGTCCTCTTCTTTCAACTCCTCCCACGTCGGGTAGCGGGGCGCTTCACCTTTCTTGATGATCTCTTTTTCTGCATCTTGTCGCGTTTTCTTCTTTGTCTTGTACGCGTCCTTCAAATAGTAAGTGAAGGTTGCGCCGAACGGCGGATTGTCCGCGGCGAAGTATTGTTCGCCCAAGAATCCCTTGCCACGCATACCAAGCGGACGCGATTGGATATACATCGCTGCATGTTTTACAGGAAAGAGCAACGCTTCTTTCTCCAAGTCCTGCGGAGCAATATTTCGTAACAGTGAATAATCATCCAATATATAAAAGCCGCGCCCGAATGTTGCGAGCAGCAAATCGTTCTCGCGCTTCTGAATTGCGATCTGTTTGACCGGGATCGTCGGGAGATTCCCTTTGAGTCGAACCCACTTCGCCCCACCGTTGGCAGAGAAATAAACGCCGAACTCAGTGCCGACAAACAACAGATTCGGATTCAGATGATCTTCGGCGATTGACCACACCGAACCGTTATCGGGGAGATTACTTGCAAGAGAAGTCCATGTCCGACCGGCGTCAATGCTCTTCAGAAGATACGGCTTGAAATCCGCGTTCTTGTGATTGCCAAACGACGCGTACACGGTGCTCACCTCATGGTGCGATGAAACGATGCAGGTTACATACGTCATGTCGGGAACTTGGGGAAACCTCTCGATCTTTCGCCACGAGTTTCCGCCATTCTCCGTCACCTGAATCAATCCGTCATCCGTCCCGACATAGAGCAATCCCTCCTTCTTCGGTGATTCGGCAAGCGAAACGATGTTGCCATACCACGAAGTCGAAGCATTCTTCGCGACAGCATCAACGCTCCACACTTTGTCCATCACGGGGAGTTTGTTGCGATCAATCTGCCGTGTCAAGTCGCCGCTGATTGCCGTCCACGTATTGCCCCGATCGTCGCTGCGAAACAACTTGTTTGCGGCAAAATACAAACGCGTGTGCGAGTGCGGCGAGATAATGAGCGGCGAATCCCAATTCCATCGCAATGCAGGCTCACCCTTTCCTTCCTTGGGTTGAATACCAACCATCTCACCGGTTCTCCTATCGAAACGAACGAGCACGCCGTGCTGCGCTTCGGAGTATACGATGTTGGGTTCAACTGGATCTATCGCCGAGAAGAATCCATCACCGCTTTGTGTCACGAACCAATCCGAGTTCACGATGCCCGACGCACTGATGGTACGCGACGGTCCACCGAGTGTGAAGTTATCCTGAGTTCCGCCGTACACGTAGTAGAACGGCTTCGAATCATCAACAGCAACGCGATAGAATTGCGTGACGGGAAGATTAGGAAAGAATTTCCAGGTCGCCGCGCGATCGAATGTCTCATACAAGCCGCCGTCGCACCCCATGAGATAATGATCGTTGTTGTCCGGATCAATCCACATGGCATGGTTGTCAACGTGCTTGTTCTTCTCACCCAGATTCGTCCACGTCTTACCGCCATCGTTCGAGACTTTCGCAAACACATCCATACCGTAAAGGCGGTCAATATTTTTGGGGTCGCAGAAGATCTCACTGTAGTATTGATTCGCCGCTGGCCCTGCTTCGCTCATCTTCTCCCAGCTTGCACCACGATTGGTTGAACGATAGACGGTATTCTTCCGCGTTGGCAACTCAAAGAGCGCAAACACATAATCTGGATGCACCGGCGAAATCGCCAAGCCGATGCGACCAACATCGCCGCTCGGCAAACCGCTCGAAAGCTTTCTCCAGTTTTTCCCTGCGTCGTCCGACTTGTAAATCGCAGACTCAGGTCCGCCATCAATCAGAGTCCATACATGACGACGCCGTTGGTAACTTGCCGCATACAGCACGTCGGGATTACGAGGATCCATCAACACATCCGTCACCCCGGTATGCCTGCTAATGTAAAGAACCGAATCCCACGTCGCACCGCCGTCTGTTGATTTGAACAATCCGCGATCGCCGCCCGGTCCCCAGAGCGGACCTTGTGCGGCGACATACACGACGCGCGAATCGCGCGGGTCAACCAAGATCTTTCCGATGTGTTCAGATTTTTTCAAGCCCATATTCTTCCAACTCTTGCCGCCGTCCTCCGAGCGGTACACGCCATCGCCGTAGCCCACACTGCGCTGACTGTTGTTCTCTCCGCTGCCCACCCAAACCACGAAAGGATTGTTCGGATCAAGCGTCACGCAACCGATGGAGTACGAGCCTTCGTTGTCGAATAGCGACTCCCACGTTGTGCCGGCGTTCGCGGTTTTCCAAACGCCTCCGCTTGCAACCGCGAGATACCACTCGCTTTTGTTTTGTGGATTGACTGCGATGTCCACAATGCGCCCTGATGTGAGCGCAGGTCCCAGAGAGCGGAATTTCAATCCTTCAAACGTTGCGGCAGACATGAAGTCTTTGTCTTTCGCATCATCGGACTTCTTCTTTTGAGAAATGGTGGTTGCCGGCAGAAGTAGCAACACCAAGGTCAGCATATAGCGAGCGATGATCATCTTGTAGTCTCCTTTTTCTTTGGGCAAAGAGGATTTCTTTCCGGGGAATAGACGAGCCAGAGTGTTATTCCTGCGGTGAGCGCAGGCGCATCCATTCCTCGCGCAGCAAAACATACATCAACTGGTCAATCACCTTGCCATCCTTCACCACTGAGCGCCGCATACGCGACTCAAGGGCGAAGCCGGCTTTCTCCAACACACGCGCCGATGCTGTGTTCCACTCGAACACCCCTGCGTATACGCGGATGAAATCGGTATTCGTAAAGGCGTGGTGCACCAGCGCCCTCACCGCCGCTGTCACGATGCCCTTGCCCCAAAACGGTTCGCCGAGCCAATACCCGACTTCGGCGCAACGGCGATACACATCATGCTGCGGATGCAGCCCAATTGCTCCGATGGCTTCTGTTGCGGAAGCGATTGCCCACGCAGTTGCTGTTTCGCGCTGACGTTGAGCGCTGATGAACTTCTTTGCGTCACTGAGGGAGTAGGGATGTGGAAAGCCATCGCGCACATTGATCCAGACGTTGCGATTGTTCGCATAGCGCGCAAGAGACTCTGCGTCGCGCAGATCGAAGGTGCGGACGCGCCACTCGTCGAATAGCGGAAGGTTCACGCAGCGCCCGACGAACCGTGCCTGCCGCCATCGCGTCGAGGTGACCGACGCCCCTCGCCGCGACGCGAACCACGACTGAACCGCCGCCGATTGTCGAACCGCTTCTTCTGATCAGCGGAAGTCTTTGGCACCTCGATCGTCGGTGCAGGAATGGCGGCAAGCCACTCGTCCGGCGGATAGACATACTCCAGCTTCCTCCCGAGGAATTCCTCGATGACAGGAATCTGCGTCCCATCTTCCTCGCAAGCAAAACTAACTGAAGTTCCCAGCGCGCCTGCGCGACCTGTTCTCCCGATCCGGTGCACATAATCTTCGGGGTCCAGAGGTAAGTTGTAGTTGATGACGTGGCTTACCCCTTCGATGTGCAGCCCGCGGGCGGCAACGTCCGTGGCAACGAGGACCCGGATGATGCCGTTCCGCAACTCCTCTAACGTGCGAATGCGCTTCCGTTGATCAACATCGCCGGACAGCAAGCCGCACGAAACGCCGCGACTCCACAAGCCTTCATACAGCTTCTGCGTTTCGTCGCGACGATTGCAAAAGACGATCACCCGCTCGAGATTCTGCTGTGTGATCATGTTATAGAGCAGCGCAAACTTCTCGTCCGTCGTCGTGATGTAAATCTTTTGGTCAATCGTATTGACCGCAATGTTCTCCGGCTCGATTGCCTCTTTATGCGCATCGCGTGTCCAATGCCCTGCAAGCCGCATCACATCTTCCGTCATCGTTGCGCTGAAAAACAGCGTCTGCCGTTTTTCCTTCGTCGGCGTGCTGTGTACGATATTCCGAATATCCGGAATGAAACCCATATCGAGCATCCGATCCGCCTCATCAATCACCAAGATTTCCACGTGGCTGAGATGAATGATGTTCTGCGATTTGAAATCAAGCAAACGCCCCGGCGTTGCGACAACAATATCCACAACCGCGTCCAGCCAGTGCTTCTGCTTTTCATAATGCATCCCGCCAAACACCGAAACGATCCGTGCCACCATATACTTTGAAAGCAACTTCGCATCTTTTTCAATTTGCATCACCAACTCGCGCGTCGGTGCGAGAATCAATGCGCGCGGCGTTCCCTTCCGTCGCTGCGCATCAGCGGGATGATTCAAAAGGTGCGAGAGGATCGTAATCAAGAACGCAGCACTCTTGCCTGTTCCCGTTTGCGCCTGACCGATCACATCCCGCCCTGCGAGCGACTTCGGCAACACGCCCGCCTGAATCGGCGTGCAATATTGAAAATGCAAATCCGCAATCGCGTGCATAATCGGCTTCGGCAAATTCAAATCATGGAAGCGCGTCTTACCCGGCTCAGGCGCAACAACAAACTGCTCGATACTCCAATCGTCTTCAATGGACCGTGCCGTGAGTTCCGGCTCCGCGCGGTGAACAGGTTTCGGCTTGCGATCATCCCAACGTGCGCGCTGAGGACGGCGTTCCGTTCGTTCGGCTCCCCGTTGCGGCATCGCAGGACCTCGGCGTTCACCGCGCCCCGGCTCCTCTCGTCGTCGCGAACCTTCGCCCTCCGTCCGACCCTGACGAGACTGCTGACGAGGTGAGTGCGGTTTACGGTGCTGCTCCGCGCGGCTGCCGCGCAGATGTTCCGTCGGCGGACGATGTCGTTCTTTGTGCGACGAGGCATGCAGCCGCTTCTCATCCATCGCCTTTGCGATTTCCGCCTTCCCTTTTTTGCCGCGCAGTTTACCCAACCACGAGGCAACCTTCTTGATGACTTTCTTCATGAGGCATGTATTGGTGGAGGAAGTGCAACCTGCGAGAAACAGGGGGCAACGTTCATAGGTTAGCAATATCTGGCTCGAAGAAGATACGAAGAGTCGCGGTGAGATGCCAAAGTCAACTTTGCCCACCATGGACGAATGAACGAGAACAACCCAACTTTTCTATTGGGGCTGCAGACGGACTACAACGTGAAAACGTTCTCCTGCGCCGCGGGACGCGCACTGCTTCGTGGTCAGATCAGCCGCCTCCCCTCACACATGCCGCCAACGCTTGCTCCATCGAGACGGGCAGTTTCCATGAAGACCTCCGCAGTCTTGACCACCCCCCACCTCAATTTCGATACTGAATCTCACGCAAAGGTTCAAAGAGTCAAAGAAAACCCTCGCTGAACAAAGCCATTCAAAAAACAATTCGCCAAATACGTGAATCCTAGCATCGGTGCCGCGGTTGTTCATCGCCGCAGTTTTCCGTACTTTGACATGCCACCATGATCCACCAACCGCTCAACATTCTGCAAACGTGCTTCTCGGTTTCCTGGGGAGGACTTGAGCTTCAAGCGTTGGAGATTGCGAAGCAACTGCATCTGCGTACGCACCGCGTCTGGCTCGCGTGCATACGCGGAAGC
>CAYUFU010000033.1:0-29143 GCA_964444145.1 uncultured Chitinophagales bacterium | reverse complement strand
GATGCGTATCATCGCTTCATCTACTCGCACGTTGCACGCGTCCTCGCCATTTCCGATGTCATTCACAAGAATGTTCTCGACACAACGCCCCTCCCCATTGATCGCGTCATCACCCTGCACGATGCCGTGGACACGGAACACTTTTCGCTCGCGCGGGTCAGCAGAGAACGCGTACGGCGTGAGTTCGGCTTCAACGACAGCACGCTGGTTGTAGGATTTGTCGGGAGGTTTTCTCACGGCAAGGGACACGAGGAATTTTTAGAAGCGGCGTCGCGACTCAACAAGAAGTACAACAACATTCGCTTCCTCGTCGTCGGTGAGGCAAGCTACGGCGAGAAAGCGTACGAGCAGCGCATTCGTTCGATGTGCAAGTCGCTGAAGCTGGACGGCGTTGTATTGTTCGCCGGCTTCCGCAGAGATATTCCCGACCTCATGGCGGCGTTCGATGTCTTCGCGTTTCCCTCGCACGCCGAAGCCTTCGGCCTCGTGCTCATCGAAGCAATGGCAATGGAACGTCCCGTCGTCTCGACCAATTGCGACGGCGTGCTCGACATCGTCGTGGATGGAGTGACCGGACTGTACGTCAATCCGCGCAATGCCATCCAACTCGCCAATGCGATCGAGAAATTAGGGACAGACGGTGAACTGCGCGAGAAGATGGGAAAAAACGGGCGACGACGCGTGGAGGAACTTTTCGATCAGCGACGACAGATTGCGAGGATCGAGGAGATTTATTATGGGCTACTGGATCTGCCGGCACACTTGAAGCCACATCAAGAGAACCACTGAACCTCTACTGCGCGGCGTCAGTTTTGGCTTCGAGAACAAGCGCCGTCCCAGCCGCACGCACCCAATTTCGTTCGAACAGTTATCCAAAACAAGAAGGGCATCTCGCTCGAATCGAGATGCCCTTTCAGTGAGCTGCTGAGGTCACACAGGCTCTACCGGAAGGTGTTCTTCAGCAAATCCACATAGAAATCGAACGAGCCGAACTCACCCGTTACTTTTGCCGCTCCTCCGGGACCAAAACCTTGTTGTTGAGGTACGCTGCCATAGTCAATCAATGGAATTGTGGCGCCGTACTTCGCATTGATGACCTTGATGAACTCATTCGCCATCAAGACACTACCACGCGATGTCGGATGCACACCGTCATAACTAAACGCCCCGCCGGAGATAAACGCCGTGGTGAACGTCCCATAACCGGGGACATACCGGCCTCTCGCTGCGATATCTCGAAGAACGGCGTTCATATTAACGACGGCAAAGCCGCGGTTGCGCGCAAGGGAATCTATTGAACGGTTGAAATCTGCAATACGCGCAATCGCCGTTGCCGCCTCGGCATCATCAAGCACTAATGCCGTGGGCCACGGATTCTGCGGATGGAAGCCGAATGGCTTCGTGGTATCAATGCCGGCAGGAAGTGTTGGAAAGACGGAACGGTTATCGCTGTAATATTTCCCTCCGCCTTGTCCCCCCACTTTGCCGAGGAAGGGCGCCCACGTGCTTCCAATGAGTGTGAAGTATGGCGGACCGTACGGGGCAGTCAATCGCGTCGAGTCAAAAGAAGCACCCGTGTTTGTCCCGCGCTGATAGCGTAGTTGCACGCCGGGCGGAATCACAGGCGCAACGGATGATGCAAGGGTCGAAAAGAACGGAATGGTCGTTACGTCGGGAATGTTTGCAACAACGACATTCGGCGTAATAGACCGAAGGCTATCCATCAGTTGGCGGTAGAGGGTATTGAATGTTGCCGCGGCTGTGAGCGAGGCAGGGTTGGCACCACCTCCCGTCGCATAGCCAAGAACGTCGTTGTTGCCAATCCAGCAGGTCATGAATGTGGGACGCAGGGCCCGTGCTTGTGCGACGATACTTCTGCCAAAGAGTGTATTGTTTCTTAGGATCTGAGCGAAGAATGGATTTTGGCGAGCGATGCTCTTCGTCGTAAAGTTGGTTGTATCCAACATATCGAACAGAACTGCGCCCGGAATACCCAAATTGTTGTAGGGCCGCGGAAGCGCGCCATTCAGGTTCGATGCAGGATCGAGCGGATTGACCCCCACCTCATCAACGATCACCGCCACCCCGCCCGTCGGAGTGAGCGTGAAGCTCGTGAGCTTCTTACGCGCACCGATTCCCGGCTCGCGAATAAGTGGCTGTTGGAAATTCGCTTGTGGAATACGAAACGCCGCGGCAAGGAGTGCAGGATAACTGTACGCCTGATCGCGCGAAGAGAGCGCGTTGGATTGGAAGCCGGCGGTGAGACTATTCCCGATCGCAACGTAGCGTGCTGTATCCAATGAGCCTAAGCTGAACGGCGGCTGTTGGGGTGTCGGTTCAACAGGCACTTGGTACCGGTCGCAGCTCGACGCAATGAGCGCGGCGCCAAGTAAGAACAATGCTTTGGATGTGTTCATGATGCGTTCCTTTCTAAAGTTCAGTTGATGTTTCATCAGAACGTTGCCGTCAAACTGAGAATTGCCTGTCGCCCGATCACCGAGCCGCCGAAGAGTTGATACACGCGATTGTCGAAGGCGTTACTGACCGTAACGCCGACACGATAGTTCTCGTTGATGCGCCAACCACCGGAGATGTTCACAAGCGTATAGGCAGGAATCTGACCAACGAAGACACCGGCCGCCCACCGGAACGGCTGAACGTTACGTGCATTGATCGCAAGATCAATTCCATCGGGCCGAGTCCACGTAAAGCCCGCAGCGAATTTGTGCTTCGGCGCGTTCGGCAACAGGATATCGCCCACACGCTGCTCCTTCACTTTGAAGTCGTACCATGTCCAGTTACCACTGAGTTGTACTTCATCATCAACGTAATAGTTGACTCCTAACTCAACTCCTTGCTCTTCGACTTTGCCTGCGTTGGTGTACGAAACCACAATGACGGGTCTGCCATCAATCTGTGTTAAGCCGCCGCTTGTCGCTGCAAATATGGCTTGCTCGAGCGCCGGATTGCCCGCAAATCCTGCCGGAGGAACAAACGGATATCGAGCATTGACCCCGGGCAACAAATCGGTGATGAAGTCTTTGGCGATATTGAAGTAGCCATCGAGGGTCACAAACACCTTCTTGTCAAGAAAGACTCCTTTGTAGCCGAGCTCAAACCCAGTAATTTTTTCCACTTTGAGTGAGTCATTCCCGCGCGCAGCAATCGGGATGAGACCATTCGGATTGAGCGGCGACCGAAACAACGACACCGGCTGAGCGCCTGCCGCAACCTTCAGGAAGAACTCGGAGTAGTTGGGGACTTGAAATGCCTGGTTGTATGTTGCCCGCAGCGTATGATCAGCATGGGGAGTCCACACAATAGCTCCCTTCGGGGAGAATTGACCGTCATGAAGCGTGCTGCGATCATAGCGTCCCGCGACAACAAACTTCAGCCAATCAACCGGCGAGTATTCGATTTGACCGAACGCTCCACCTGAGCGATCAACGTGTTTGTCCTTCATGAGTGTTGTGTCGGTGTCCACTTCGTAGTAGCGCCCAGAAACGCCGAGAATGACCTTGAGCGCATCGTCTAACAGACCGGCATTGTACTGCACTTCACCATTGTAAATACTCGACTTCTCTTTCAGTTCTGCGCCGGAAAGAAGCGAGTATTGTGGCTCAATTGATTTACGACCTTGTGCCCAAAGCATGACATTGAAGTTCGGTGTGCTGAGATTCAACCGACCCCACGGCTTGTGCGCTTTGGTCACCTGGACGCGGCCGATACCGGTGATGAATAATTCGTTGCGGACTTCTGCAAAGCCGCCTTCTCCCGTCACGACGTTGTCATCGAACGAGTAATCAATGCGACCGGAGCCGTAGTGCGATGAGACATCCCCTGGAGAAATCGCACGCGCTTCAGCCTGAGTTAGACCGGGATACTCGAACTGCCCTTGTGCATTGCGATCGGCAGTAGTGCGCGAGCGCGACCACGTACCGCTCTGCAGACGACCGATGTTTGCCTTGTAACTCCAGTTCTCATTTATTACCCCTGCCTGACGGAAATCGGCGCGCAGTGTTCCCAACTCGCCGGTAGCAAATGTAAACTTCGAACCTTGTACGTCTTTCGGCGCGGGAGTTGTGATGTTGATGACGCCGTTGAATGCATTCGGTCCGTACAGCGCAGACCCGGGACCACGCACCAACTCGAGCCTCCCGACATCGTCGAGCGGCACAGGCAAGCTGTTCCATTCCTGTGAGCCGAGAAATGCAATCGCCAGGTCGCGTCCATCCATCAAGACAAGCAGGCGACGATTGAGCGAGCTGTTGAACCCGCGTGTGTTGATGTTGAAATCGTTGATTCCGCTCTGTACGATGTCAACACCGGGCTGACTTTCGAGCAAACTGGGGAGCTGTCCTGAGGCAGCGCGTAATTCCACTTCTTTGGGTGGAATCGAAACGATCGCCGCGGGCGCTTCGGTGATACGCTCCGCGCGGCGCGACGCACCGTACACCGTCATTTCAGAGACCTGCACGGTCGCATCCTTCATCGAGAAGTTCCATATCGTTGCAGCACCGCTGGTTACGTTCACGCCCGACATCTCCTTGGTTTCGTAACCAACCAGCCGCGCAACAAGCGTGTAAGTTCCCGGCTGAAGACTTTTGATTTCGTATTCACCTTCGATACTTGTCGAAGCGCCTATCGTCGTGCCTTTCACAATGACATTAACCGCCGCTAATGGGTCACCCGTTTTCATGTCCTTGACGGTTCCTTTGATGGAACCGGTTTGCGCCAACGCAAAGAGCGGCAGAATCATCATGATGGCAAAGCATAACGCCTGTAGCAATTTATGCCTCATTGATTTACTCCTTAGATGTGAGGGGATGTGGATTTACTTGCCAATGTGCGAAAGGTTAAGGCTGGTGCAAAAAAGATACGGCAGATGCGCATTAGAGTCAATGAATTTTTTCAGTCTCGCGGTCGCCACTGCTTTCCGTCAGGATGGGGAGAAGCGAACATGCACAATATCTCCATCCTCGATGACGTATTCCTTCCCTTCGATGTGAAGCAAACCGTTGTCCTTCACCGCCTGCTCCGAGCCGAGACGGGTGAGGTCGTCATACTTCATTACCTCAGCGCGAATGAAGCCTTTCTCGAAATCGGAATGAATCACCCCCGCTGCTTGCGGCGCGGTCGAGCCTCGCGGCAGCGTCCATGCATGGACTTCTTTTGGTCCTGCTGTAAAAAATGTTATGAGATGAAGAAGGTCGTAGCCTTCACGAATCACTTTGGTCAATCCAGATTCCGTAAGCCCAAGCTCGGCGAGAAATGCGGAACGCTCCTCAACGCCAAGTTCGGCGACTTCCGCCTCCACCGCCGCGCTGACGGTGACGACTTTCGCCCCCTCTTGTGAAGCAATTTCGCGGACTGTTTGCACATAGGCATTCTCACCAGCAACATCCTTTTCGTGAACGTTACACACGTACATGACGGGTTTGCTCGTAAGTAAGTGCATGTCGCGCATCCACAGCGACTCCTCTTCGTTGTTGATGGCAAGGTAGCGTGCAAGTCTGCCGCGAAGAAGATGGTCGTTCAGCCGATGGTAGAATGCTGCTTCCTTTTTTGCCTTAGCATCGCTCTTGGAGCGACGTTCGGTGTCGTTTTTCTTCCTTTCGACTGTGTCGAGATCTTTGAAGATAAGTTCCGCTTCGATCACTTCGATGTCGCGTCTCGGATTGACACTACCGTCAACGTGGACAACATGCGGATCGTCGAAACAGCGAACGACGTGCGCGATTGCGTCCACTTCTCTGATGTGCGAGAGGAATTGATTGCCGAGCCCTTCGCCTTTGCTCGCGCCTTTCACAAGCCCTGCAATGTCAACGAACTCAATTGCCGACGGAATGGTTTTCGCAGGCTGGTAGATTTGCACCAGTCTCTCAATGCGCTCGTCGGGAATTGTTACAACGCCGACGTTCGGATCAATGGTGCAGAAGGGATAGTTCGCGGCGGCGGCTCCCGCCGCGGTGATTGCATTGAATAAGGTAGATTTGCCGACGTTAGGCAATCCCACAATTCCACAATTGAAGCCCATGAAACGTAAATCTCAGAAAGAAGAGAAGTTGAACCTCTGGCGCCACAACATAGTGAGATTGCGGCGCAGGTACAAATTAGCGATTTTTCAATTATCGCACTGCACGCAGTAGAACTCTCCGCTTCATTTTTTATCTTGTAGTACCACTTCAGAAGGCGCATGTATGCAAATCGGTATCGTCGGGCTTCCCTACTCAGGCAAATCCACGCTTTTTCAAACGATCACGAAAACGCATCTTGACCAGCTTGCGCTCGCAAAAGGAGGGGCGCATCATGCAGTCGTGAAGATCCCCGATGCGCGCCTGGATAAGCTCTCGGCGATCTTTACTCCGAAAAGCACGGTCTATGCAACGATCGAGTTCGTGGATGTGGTCGGGTTGAAGAAGGGTGAATCAGGCTCGACGCAATTCACCACGAACTTCCTGGCAAACGTGAAGACAAACGATGCGCTGGTGCAAGTGGTGCGACTGTTCACGAACGACGTCGTTCCGCATCCCGATGGCTCTATCAATGCAGAGCGGGACATTGCCACCTTCGAAACGGAATTCATTCTGTCTGATCTGACGGTCGTTGAAACGCGGCTCGAACGAATCAAAAAGCAAGCGATGAAGTCGGGCGATGAACAGAGCAAGCGCGAGATTCCTGTGCTGGAAAAGTGTCAGCAGACACTGAATGCTGAAAAGCCGCTGCGCGACGTCGAGTTCTCGAAGGACGAACTGCACATTCTCAAAACCTACCAACTCCTTTCCATCAAGCCGATGCTGATCGCGCTCAATTTCGACGAGACACAACGAGAGAACGCTGCAACGATCCTGCAGCAGATCGCCGCCAAGCACCAAGGCACACACGCAAAGGTGATGTCGTTCTACGGCAAGATCGAAATGGAGATGTCCGAGCTTACGGACGACGAGGCCCGAGCGTTCATGCAAGAGTACGGCATCGAAGAGTCTGCGCTCGATACGCTAATTCGCGAGGCGTATGCGTTGCTCGGGCTGCAGTCGTTCTTCACCGTCGGCGAGGACGAATGCCGCGCATGGACAATCCGCAAAGGAATGACAGCGCAGGAATCGGCTGGCGTGATTCACTCCGATTTCGTGACCAAGTTCATCCGTGCAGAGGTCGTACACTATAATGACTTCATCGCTCACGGCGGCTCATTCGCCAAAGCGAAAGAAGCGGGACACTGGCGATTAGAGGGAAAAGAGTACCTCGTGCAGGATGGAGATATCCTCTCGATTCGGCATAGCTGAGCTATCGCAAGAACAAGACAACCCAGCACATCACTCAATCCACTCTTCAACAGGCGCAGTCAAAAAGCGCTCGAGCGGAATTCCACCTTCACCAACCAGAATGGTTCGCTGTGGTCGGAACGCCGATGCGAACGCTTCAACGCCTGCAAGACTCTCGCGCTTTCTTCCGCTCTTCACTTCAATCGCCGTTACCGCTTTGCCGCGCTGAAGAATGTAATCCACTTCCCGAATCGTCTCGCGCCAGTAGAATACATTGATGGATTTCCCCACTGCATTATTCACCAAATGCGCGCCGACAGCGGACTCGACCAATCGCCCCCAGACATCGCGCTCGCCGCGCGTTTCCTTCATCGTCAAATGCGATTGCGCTGTCATGAGCGCAGTGTTCATTACGAGCAGTTTCGGACTCGATGTGCGTTGCCGTATCTGCTTGCCAGAAAACTTTTGCAAACCCATCAACATGCCCGCGCCACCCAAGAGCAGCAAGTATTGCGCAAGCGTTGTCGTGTTGCCCGCGTCCTGCAATTGTCCTACGAGTTTTTGATACGAAACGATTTGCCCCGAATACGAACAGCCGAGTTGGAAGAGTTGTCGCAGCAACGCGGGTTTATCAACGCGAGTCATAAGAAGAATGTCGCGCGAAATCGTCGTCTCAATCAACGACTGCACGACGTAGTGCGCCCATCGCTCCCGATTGTCCACAAGCTTCGCGGAGCCGGGATAGCCGCCATAGTAAATGTACTTCTCCAGCGACCAGCCAAACGCGTCGCGCATTTCGGAGTACGACCAATGCGTCAGCTGCACAATCTCGAATCTGCCCGTGAGACTTTCGGTGAGTCCTTGTTGAACGAGCAGCGGTGCAGAGCCAAGCAGCAGCGCTTTAAGTTGCACGCGCGTGCGCGTATCCTCATCCCACAGTCGCTTCACGGTTTCCGACCAACCAGGGATTTTCTGAATCTCATCGAGCACGAGAAGCGCTCCGCGCGAGCGGGCGTTGCGTGCAAGCGCACGGCCTATTTCCCATTGCTGCACGAGCCACGCCGTGCCGTGCAACGACGGCTCGTCCGCTGAAACATAATGCGAAGGAATGTTGAGTGTCGCCACGACTTGGTTCGCTAGCGTCGTTTTTCCGACTTGGCGCGGTCCCGCGAGCACTTGAATGAACGTGCGCTTTTCTCGCAGGCGGGCTAAGAGGAGAGCGGCGGCGGGTCGTTTGAATTGTTGTGCCATGACGTTACTCAGTTTATTGAGATAATTTACTCACTACACTGAGCAATTTATCTCACTGGGAGGAGAGAGTCAAGAGGGAGCAGAAATTTATCTCAACGCGTTGAGATAATTTACTCAATGTATTGAGATAAATTTTCTGCCTGTAGGCGGGCAAGCAGATCACGACATGCCGCATTCCCAGGAATTTCCTTTGCGGTTCCTGCTTCGATTTCTGCATCTCTCCGCATCGCTTCTTCAGCCCAGAGACGCATGGTCTCTTTCTCCGAGAGAGAGTCGAGGCTTTGCAACAAGACGTGAGCCGATTTTTGCTCTCGACTTCAGATCAAGTTTTAAGGCCTCACATTCTATTTCATTGACACTCCCCTTTCAACTCTATGAACTCTAAGAACTCCACAAACTCTACAAACTCACAACCTGTATCCACCCATCTCCACAACCGCATCAGAAATTTTTCGCCGCATCGCGAACGTGTTCACCGGCGTCGCCTTGGTCAATCGCTTCAGCGCGGCGAGTTGTGTGCGGAGCGCGTCGCCTTCTGCAATAGCGGCAAGGATGGTTGTTGCCGACGAAGCAACGCGCCCCATCGCATCATTCACAAATACGCGCACCATGTCAATGTGAATCTGATTCGCGCCTTCACCCATCTTCTGCACTTTCTTTTGCACGCGCAGCAATGCGCTTTCCATTGCGTACGTTTCCATCATCAAGTCGGTAACGGCAGCAAGAATTTCTTGCTCATCTTGAATGCTCATCATGTACTTCTGAGCAGCGCCGCCTAACATGAGAACGGTAATCTTCTTGGCATTTGCGACGAGTTTCTTTTCCGTCGAGAACAGTTCATCTTCGCCGTTGGTATCGAACGACGGCGTCATCAGTTCATCGAGCAGTTGCTTTGCATAGCCGAACACGTTCAACTCGCCCTTCGACGCTTTCTTGAGTACCATACCCGAGGCGAGGAGCCTGTTGATTTCATTCGTCCCCTCGAAAATGCGATTGATGCGCGCATCGCGATATGCCCTCGCCATCGGATACTCTTCGCTGTAGCCGTAGCCGCCGAGAATCTGCACGCCTTCATCGGCAACGTAATCGAGAATCTCGCTGCAATACACTTTCAGCATGCCGCATTCCGCCGCGTACTCTTCGATGCTTTTCAAAATCATCTTCGAGGCGTCGGGTGACTTTGTATCAATCGTTCCGACGAGATTGTCTATCATCCCTGCGGTGCGATAGACCATGCTTTCCCCCACGAAGGTACGAATTGCCATTTCCGCCAGCTTGTGTTTGATGAGTGGAAACTGATGGAGCTTCTTGCCGAATTGTTTTCGCTGGTCGGCGTACTTGAGTGCTTCATCAATGATGTTTTTGCATCCGCCAATTGCGAACGCCCCAAGCTTGAAGCGGCCGATATTCAAAATGTTGAACGCAACGAGGTGCCCCTTGCCGATTTCTCCGACGATGTTCTCGGCTGGAACTCTCGCATTCTCCAAAATCAACTGCCGAGTCGAAGAACCTTTGATGCCCATCTTCTTTTCTTCCGGCGCGGTCGAGACGCCCGGATAGCCTTTCTCGATGATGAAGGCGGTGAACTTGTCACCATCAATTTGTGCAAAGGTGATGTACACATCGGCAAAGCCCGCGTTGCTCAACCACATTTTCGTCCCATTGAGAATGTAATGCGTGCCGTCGTCACTCAACTTTGCAGTGGTCTTCGCCGACAGCGCGTCGGAACCGGAGCCGGGCTCGGATAGCGAATAGGACGACACCCATTCGGCGCTCGCGAATTTCGGGAGATACTTTGCCTTCTGTTCGGGCGTTCCGAAATAGACAATCGGCAGTGTGCCGATGCCGGCATGCGCGCCGTGACTCACCGCCCAGGCGCCTGTCGGACCTATTTTCTCTGCGACGATCATCGAGCTGGTCTTGTCGAGACTCAAGCCGCCGTATTCCTCAGGGATATCGATCGCGTTGAGACCCAGCTCGCCCGCCTTACGAAGCAGAGCAACGTTGATGTCGTGCCGCATTTCATCAATCTCTTTCGCCCTCGGCATCACCTCATTTTTGACGAAGTCTTCAGCCGTCTTCGCAATCATCTGGTGTGTTTCGGAAAAATCTTCAGGCGTGAAGATTTCCTCCGCTGTGAATTCGCGGAGAAGAAATTCTCCACCTTTGGTGTAATGGGTTGTGGTTGTCATAGGTTCTCCTTTCTCAATTCTGAAGAAGCGATGCAAGCGAGAAACGCCTCGCTCACGATTGCTGCTCAAACTTCAAAATCTTCTCCCTTATATCGTCGCTTACGGCAAGCGTAGCATTCTTTTCGTAATCGAACATCACCTGCACAGTCGTACCTTCGGCTATGAGCTGCTTGGTCTTGTCATTCTCAATCTTGTATTCCATGCGAAAGCTCTTTGTGCCAATCTCTACGACGCGAGCCGAAATTCTCAGCGTGTCCCCGACTTTAGCCGCGCTGCGAAAACTGATTGACGCATGAGCAAGAATCAAACCTAACGTGCTGATGTTGTGTAGGTCGAAAGGAAACAAGTGCATCCAGTACGCGAGCCGTGCTTCCTCGAAGTATGTCAAATACTTGGCATTGTTCACGTGCCCCAACGCATCCATGTCGCCGAAGCGGACGGGAATGATGATAGAGAAAGGAAACGTCTGCTCAACCATATTTCTTTTTTCTTTTCAACTCGAGAGCTTCAACGTCTTCCATGTCTATTTTTCTACCAGACGCCTTCTTTGATGCAATCAAATCCTCAAGCGAAAGAATGAAGAATTTCTGTCCCTGATACTCAACTTCTTTCTTCTTTTTCCAGACTTTCTCAAACTCAAGCCCTGGAGTTTTCGTTTGAACATCAACGCGCACTCGGTCTTGAAAGATGACCACTTCCTGCGTTAACAACTTTTCGGCAGAAATCATTGTCGCTGTTCCAAACTTCGCTTCCGCCAATGCGTCGAGGAGCCGTTGCGCATTATCACGAGACGCCTCGATTAGAATATCGAGGTCAAATGTTGTTCGGGGAACTCCGTGCAAAATGCTTGCAGTTCCACCGATGACAACATACTTCACATCATGTTTCTGAAAGGACGAGAACACGCCCTTCAATAGGTGTAGCATCTTTTTCACGAATGATGTTTGGATTCGCTTGAAGTGCAAGTTCTGTGAACTCGCAGAACAAGTCCATGCGTTCCTCAATCGTCAACGATTGAAACCATCTCGCTTTCGCTTCAGGCGTTTCCTCTTCCCAGCCAAACGCAATACCTTTATTCATTGCCATTCCTCCATCAATTTACTAATTCAACACTCCCCACTTCAATTCAAAAATTCAAAAATTCCCGCCGCGCCCATCCCCCCTCCAACACACATCGTCACAAGGCCATACTTTGCGTTGTGACGCTTGGCTTCATTCACGATCTGCACCGTCAACTTCGCACCGCTGCAACCGAGCGGATGTCCGAGTGCGATTGCGCCGCCGTTCACGTTCACCTTCTCTTCATCCATCTCCATGTGTTTGATAACGTAATACGCTTGCGAAGCAAATGCTTCGTTGAGCTCGATCAAATCAATGTGCTCGAGCGTCAACGCCGCCATCTTCAGCGCTTTCGGGATTGCTCTTACGGGACCGATGCCCATTTCGTCGGGATGAACGCCGCCGAGCGCAAAGCTGACGAACCGCGCCATCGGCTTGAGTCCGAGTGATTGCATTTTTTCCTTCGACATCACGATAACTGCCGCCGCGCCGTCACTTGTTTGTGAAGAATTGCCAGCGGTGACCGTTGCCGATGGCTCTACAGAAAAGACCGGCTTCAACGCGGCAAGTTTCTCCATCGAGGTGTCTGCACGAGGTCCCTCGTCCGTATCGAAGACGATCTCCCTTGTGTGCTTCTTTCCCCGTTCATCGAGGGTCTTCTCCACGATGTGTAGGGGAACGATTTCGTCCTTGAATGCTCCTGCTTTGATCGCGGCAACCGCTCGCTCATGACTGCGAAGCGACCAACGATCTTGCATTTCACGAGTAATGCCGTAGCGCTTTGCAACGTTCTCTGCCGTGATACCCATGCTGAGATAGATATCGGGGAGATGGTTGACCATGTAGGGATTGGCGGTAACCTTGTTGCCGCCCATCGGCACGAGACTCATGCTTTCCGCTCCGCCCGCAATGATCACGTTCGCGTGCCCGCACATGATCCTCTCGCTTGCAAATGCAATGGATTGCAAGCCCGATGAACAGAAGCGATTGATGGTCATTCCGGGGACTTCGATTGGCAACCCGGCGCGCAGTGCAGCGATACGTCCGAAATTCATCCCTGCCTCTCCTTCCGGAAACGCGCAACCGAGGATCACATCATCAAGCTCTTTGGGATCGAGTTGCGGCGTTCGCCTGATCAATTCGGCAATCACAGCTCCTGCCATGTCATCAGGGCGCGTGTTGCGCAATGTTCCTTTTGGGGCTTTTCCGACAGCCGTACGCACTGCGCCCACGATATATGCTTCGGTCATATTCTCATCCTTTTCAAATCTCGTTCACTTCGTTCCAGCCCTTGCACATCCTCGCTCTGCCTCCAGTGTCATTGTGGCTTCTTGGGCTTCATGGCTTGAAACACTTGCTTAAGTTGTTCGCGCGGGAACACTTGTGCCAATGTGTTGAACTGCCCCGACTGTACGCGCTCGCCGCCGTCAATCGTTACGCACTCACCCGTAATGTACGACGACAAATCCGAGAGCAGGAACACTGCGAGGTTCGCAAGCTCTTCGTGATTGCCAAATCTCCCGAGCGGGACTTTCGCTTTGTACTTTTCAATCAACGACGAATCACCAGGCATCAAGCGCGACCACGCGCCTTCGGTCGGAAAAAGTCCAGGCGCAATCGCGTTCAGGCGAATGCCGTACATTCCCCATTCGGTTGCGAGCGAAGTCGTCATGGCATACACGCCTGCTTTCGCGCACGCCGATGGCAACACGAACGCCGAACCCGTTTCGGTGTACGTCGTGACGATGCTGAGAACATTTCCCGTTCGCTTACTTTCAATGAGGTATTTTCCAAAGTGCTGTGTGCAATTGAACGAGCCCGTCAGCACAATATCAACGACAGCTCTGAAGGCATTCGGACTCAAATCTTCTGACGCTGAGAGAAAATTTCCTGCTGCATTGTTCACAAGTCCATCAAGCGAACCAAGCTCGTCAATGATGCGCTTGAACATCTCACCAACTTTTTCGTAGTCGCGAATGTCAACAACGTGCGTGAGAACTTTTGAAGCGTCGGACGAGATTTCTTTCGCGGCGTTCTTCAACTTCTCTTCTGTGCGACCGCAAATGGCAACACGTGCGCCCAGTTCGACGAAGCGCTTTGCCATCGCGAGTCCGAGGCCACTGCCGCCGCCCGTGATGAGGATGGATTTGTTTGAGAGTGTGTCTGTTGTAAACATGCGTCTACCTCAGTCGTCTCCTGCATCGATGGTCAAGTTCATCTGCTAATTCCTCAGCGGTTTCCCATTCTTGAGCATGTACGCGAGTCGTTCTTGGGTTTTGCGCTCCCCTGCCAAACTCAAGAATGCCTCGCGCTCCAAATCCAGAATGTACTGTTCACTCACCAGAGTCTTGGCACTGGCGTCGCCGCCGCACAAGACATAGGCGAGCTTTGTTCCCACATGCATATCATAGTCGCTGATGCGCCCCGCCCTTTTCATCAGGTGCATTCCCATCTTCAATGTTGCAAACGCAGGCTCGCCGAGAACGGGAATGTCCGTACGCGGCGTCGGTTGCTTGTAGCCTTCCTTCACCATCGCGAGCACGGCGGCTTTAGCATCTGCAATCAGATACTCTTTGTTCATCGTGATGCCGTCCGACTTCCGCACGAAGCCGATGTCACGAGCTTCCACGGCGCTGGACGATACTTTCGCCATGCCGATAGTCTCGAAAACTTTTTTCACGAACGGAAACAAATCCACGTCGGAATCCTTCGGCACGCCGTCGAGCGCGCGCACCAACATCTCCTTGCATCCGCCGCCGGCCGGGATGATGCCGACACCGACTTCAACGAGTCCCATGTACAGTTCCGCTGCAGCGCGGATTTTATCAGCGCCAAGCGCAAATTCACATCCGCCGCCCAGTGTCATGCCGAACGGTGCGGCAACGACGGGTTTGGGAGAATACTTCAGCGACTGGGTCGCTTTTTGAAATGCCCGCGCCATCATGTCGAGTTCATCCCAATCACCTTCTTGTGCTGCCATCAGCATCAGCATGATGTTCGCACCGACGGAAAAGTTCTCTCCCTCATTACCGACAACCAGCCCATCGAAATTCTTCGCCACTTCGTGCACGGCGAACTGCGTCATCGAGAGAATGTCTTCGCCAATCGCATTCATCTTCGAGTGAAATTCGAGACACGCGACGCCGTCGCCGATGTCAATCAAGCTGGCTCCGGCGTTTTTCTTGATGAGTCCTTTTTTGTCCTTGGCAGAGGAAAGCAGAATGATGCTAGGCGCTGTTGCCGCCGGAACATGGTGTTTGCGTTGCACATCGAAGAAATAGGTGACGCCGTCGCGGCGCTCGTAGAATGCGCTCTTGCCCGAAGCGAGAAGTTGGTCAACAAGTGGTGGGATGGGCTTTCCCTCTGCTTGCATTTTCTGTACCGACTCCTTCACACCGATAGCATCCCACATTTCGAAGGGACCGAGCTGCCAGTTGAATCCCCATCGCATGGCTTTGTCAACATTGACGATGTCGTCCGAGATTTCGGGAATACGATGTGCGGAGTACAACAAGATGTCGCTCATTGTTTTCCAAATGAACTCCCCAGCACGATCGTTGGCGTAGGTCAACATCTTGAGGCGTTCGGGAAGGCTTTCGATATGTTTTGCCGCTTCGATGGAGGGGAATTTCGTTTTCTGTTTTTCGCGATAGGCAAGGGAGTTGTAGTCGAGAGTCAGTATCCCTTTGCCTTCACCCTTGATCTTCCTGTAGAAACCTTGCTTCGTCTTGTCACCCAACATCTTGTTCTCGACCATCTTCTTGATGAAATCGGGAACGAGAAACACCGAGCGCATTTCGTCCTCGGGAACGGCATCGTACAAATTGTTCGCGACATGAACGAGCGTGTCAATGCCCACAATATCGCCGGTGCGAAACGTTGCGCTCTTCGGTTTGCCCGTTGCCGGACCCGTCAGCGTGTCAACCTCCTCAATCGTGTACTTGCCCTCGAGCATAGCGCGCATCGCCGCCATCATTGCAAACACGCCGACGCGGTTGGCGATGAAGTTCGGCCGATCTTTGCACATCACGATACCTTTGCCCAAGACTCGCTCGCCGAACTCCGACATCGTCTGCACAACTTCTGGCAACGTTTCAGCGGTCGGGATGATTTCCAGAAGCCGCATGTAGCGTGGCGGATTGAAGAAGTGCGTTCCGAGAAAATGTTTGCGAAAATCTTCCGACAGCCCCTCTTTGATAGAAGCGATCGGAATGCCCGAGGTGTTACTCGAAACGATTGTGCCCGCTTTGCGGATCGCGTCTACTTTTTTCAGCAACGCTTGCTTGATGTCGAGTCGCTCAACGACAACTTCGATAATCCAATCCGCCTCTTTCACCCAAGCAAGATTGTCATCGAAGTTGCCAACCGTGATGAGCTTTGCAAAATCGGGCGAATAAAACGCTGCGGGGCGTGCCTTCTTAGCCGAGTCCAGTCCAGCGTTCGCAATTCTATTTCGCACCGCTGGACTTGTGAGCGATAAACCTTTCGCAGTTTCTTCTGCCGTAAGTTCTTTCGGCGCGATGTCGAGCAAGTATGATGGTATGCCCGCGTTCGCAAGATGCGCGGCAATCGCCGAGCCCATGACGCCCGAGCCGAGGACGGCGACGTTGTTCACTCTCAATCCTGAACGGAGTGAAGGATTTGGTTCGTTTCGATTTTGCATTTTGATTTTCGGTTCAAGGTTCAGGTTTCAGGTTTGGGGTTCGAGGTTCCTGCGCTCATGTGGCTTATTCTCTGACTGCCCGCATCTCATCTATTGGGCTGCTCGAAGGAGAGTTTCTGTTTGGATCGTTGCTTCGCCGCATCGTTAGGCAGCGCGCAACATCCTCTCCTGCAACAACCTCTCCATATCCATTCTTCCATCGAGCACGCAGTGGATGAACACACGCGTGCGACCAAAACGATAGATAAACCGGTATGGCTTGACATCCAGCTCCATAAACTCCGTCACCCCGAACTCGCGCAATTCCGGCGGCACGACGCCGCGTTGCGGATTGACCCCAAGGGAAAACGCCGCTCGTTCCAATTTCTCGATCACGGCATGCGCACGCGCTGGCGACTCGCTCCGAGCCACATGCCGATAGATTTCGAACAGATCTGCTTCCGCATCATCCGACATCATGACTTGATACTTCATAGACGCTCAAAGTCGTTGATTCTGTGCAAGAGATTTCTGAAACCCTGTTTGAGAGGTTTGAACCCACCCTTCCGAAATGTCTGGCTGCTCTGCGCAAGAATTTTCAAGAGGGCGAGCGTCTCTTGCTGGCGCTCGTACACCTTCACGTCCTGCACAACGACTTTCGCTTCTCCGTTGTGCGTCACAATGAGAGTCTTCTGATTGGCAGTGATGTCGCGGATAATCTCCGATGCATGTGCCTTCAGATAGCTTATCGGTCGAATGGAATCGCTCAGTTTCATCGTCGTGGAAAAGTTGACCTAAATATGGACTGAATTTTAGTCAGAAGCAAGAGCCTGTGAAAAAACGACTGCGACCTTGGAGAGCGTCTCTCCAGAATCGCTCATTGCGCGGACGAGAGCGGCACTGGAGTGCTCTACATGATTCTCAGGCAGGCTCTCAAGAGGGAGGTCAAATAATACGGGCAACGTTACGGTGCAATCCATTGTGTGTAGGCAGGCGCCCCCCAGAAGTCCCCCGCCGATGCGTTATAGCGTGTACCGCTGGTCATGCCGTGAATAAAGCCGTTTCGTTCCACAAGCACCGTGTGGAGAATCAACGTGTCGGGGTTTGTATGAACCCGAATGTCTATGCGCCCTGCCAAACCGCTGTACCGTTCGATGACGGAGTCCTTTTCGATGGTCAGGGCAACCTTGTTCTGCAGCCACTCGAGTAACCGATGGGTCGCACGGTAGGTACCGCCGCTATCGCTCACCACACGCCTGCCGCCGATCGTGATATGCCGATCGTCATATGCAAGAATAGACAGGAAGCGTTGCGTATCGCGCTGAAGCCACTCGAGCAGTTTTTGGCCGTGGCGCTTGTTTTCATCATAGCCATAGTTGCTATCGAGGAATGACATGCGAGTGATGTAAGAAGGAATGAAATCGAGCGCATCGAGAAAGCCGAAGAGAAAACTTCCGCCGCCGCTGTGCGCCGACAATTCTACCGACGGATCGTAGGGCGCAAAAAGAGCGCGCACCGTGTCGAGAATTGTGAGAATCAGCGTGCCGTGGTTCCTGTACTTCCGTCGCCACTGGGGAAGACTTCTGGTCTCCGCTTCGACGTACACCACAACCAGATTCCTGTCTGTAACAACCTCTCGCAGTCGACGCGTTTGCGCGCCGATATGTTGAATGCCGAAGTGCCAGTCATCTCCTTCTCGAAGCTGTTTCCCGATCGTCTGCTCGATCGTGTTGCCGTTCGGAAGTGCAAAGAACATGAGGGTCGTCGGCCTTGCCCTCTCGAGGGTCTCAGGGGCATTGATGTGGATACGGATCTCGAAGGGAAGTCGGAAGGTGAGAGTCTGCTCGCCAAACGGGAAAGCGGTACTGAAGCCGCTGAGTCTCTGGTCCGGATGGCACGCCAGCGCCGAGATACAAGCCAACACGGCGAGTGCCGACGCACGAGCGTTCATGTCGTTGTATGGAGGTGCCAAGCGGGAACCGGCATCGGCTCAGCGTCGAGCGCATGGTGCGAGCGCTCTCCTGTATCAATGCTCGTGGACTTCGAGATGTTCATAGCGTGCATACAGCTCGTCGATCTGCTGCCGAAACTGTTGCTCGATGATACGGCGTTTCAGTTTCATCGTCGGCGTAAGTTGGCCGTCGGCGATCGTCAGCTCATGGTCACTGATGATGAATTTGATGATACGTTCCCATTTGTTGAAATCGAGATTCACCCGATTCACTTCTTCTTCGAAGAGGAGCTGCACGTGGGGATTGTTGACGAGTTCCGTATTGTTCGTGAATGGGATATTGAGCGCTTTCGCCCATGCGTGCAAATTGGGAAACTTTGGAAAGAGGATGGCGATTGCGAACTTGCGTGCTTCTCCGATCACGGCGGCATGCTCGATGTAACGGCTTGTGCGCAGTGCCGCTTCGAGCGGGCCCGGCGCGATAAACTTCCCGCTCGATTTCTTGATGAGGTCTTTTTTGCGATCCGTGATGAAGAGAAAACCATCGCTGTCCAGGTAGCCCACATCGCCGGTTTTGAACCACCCATCAACAAACACCTCCGCAGTTCGCTCAGGCGCCTTAAAGAAGCCCTTCATCACGTTTGGTCCACGAACAAGAATCTCTCCGTCGTCGGCAATCTTCACTTCGACGTTATCAATCGGCAGCCCTGTCGACCCGAGCTTGTTGCGGTCACGTCGGTTCACGGTCACGATCGGCGAAGTCTCCGTCAATCCATAACCTTGGACGATTGGCAACCCTGCCGCAATGAAGACCCGCGCCAGATCCGGATGCAGGGGTGCGCTCCCGGAAACGATAAAGCGTATGCACCCTCCGACTGCGGCGCGCCACTTCGAAAAAACCAACGCACGCGCAATCGTCAGCTTGAGCCGAAAGACCATCGAATGATCAACCCACGGATCGAATTGTTTTGCCAACTCGAGTGACCAGTCGAAGAGGTGTTTCTTCACTCCCGTCAGTTGCGAGCCTTTCAGCAGAATGCGGTCGTACACTTTTTCCAGCATGCGGGGAACGGAAGACATGATCGTCGGCTTGACCTCGAGCAGATTCTCCGCGATCTTCTCGAGCGATTCGGCAAACCATACCGGTACCCCGTTGTACAAGTACATGTTGATCATCGTCTTCTCGAAAATATGCGTGAGAGGGAGAAACGAGAAGATGACATCGGTTGCCGGCGACCATTCAAAGTCGGCGCCACCATCAATGGCATTCGACGTGAGGTTCCAATGCGTCAAGACAACACCCTTCGGGGTGCCCGTGGTACCGGAAGTGTACATCAACGTCGCAACATCATCCGGCTTCACGGCGTTACGCAGCGTATCGTATAACGAGGGCTGTTGCAGATCCAATTCTGCGCCAGCTCGTTCAAGTTGTTCCAGCGTCACAATCTTCTCTCCTGTCTCAAACGCAGAAAAGATTACAACATATTTTATGTACGCTTGCAGGATAAGAGGTTTGACTTTTTCGAAGAGCGCTTGGCTGGAAACGATGAGGACGGCGACCTCTGCGTCTTTCAGGATGTAATCAATTTGCTGAGTGATTTGCGTGATGTAGAGCGGCACCCCCGCAGCACCACAGGCAAGAATGGCATAGTCCATCATCACCCAATCCGGCGAGTTTTCTGCAAGCAACCCGACGGTATCGCCCTTGCGCACGCCCAAGCTATATAAGCCAAGGGCGCGACGGCGCACACGTTCACCGATTTCATCCGAGGAGTAGCCGCGCCAGTGGCCATCCACCTTACAATTTAGTTGATTGGGCCGAGCATAGCGCGCATGATGATACGCGAGGAGTTGATTAAGGGTTGTTGGACGGGTAGCGCTCATCGGATTGTACATGCAGAAAGATCTGAAAACCTAGCGCTGCTCGATGCGAGACCCGTGAGCATTGCGAGCAGGCTGACGATTCAATAAAAAGAAAGGGCAAGGGAAATGCAAGATGGGTGACCGATGGCATTGTCCGGCACGAGCAGGTGCTTGGGGGCGGCGCCCTCCTATGAAGCGTTCGGAGCGCCAACGAGCTTCTTCAGCTCGATGAGTGATTGGAAGTCGCTATCGGCATTTTTCCACAGATCGAACAAGCGTTGAGCGATACTGTTCGTCATTTTTCTATCGCCCATTGCTTTGTACACTTTTGTCAAGGTGAGCAGCGCCTCGGGGGCGGCGGCATTGTAGCGCAATGCTCCTTCGAGCGCGTCGAGTGCCTCCTCGTTGTCCCCCTTCTTTTGGAAGATTATTCCCTGCATTAGATACACATCTGTCCGCGCAAACTCCGAGCCGTACTCCATTGCGCTGTCACAGGAGGCAAGCGCCTGCTCGAAAAGGCTCTGCTCGTTGAGGAGTCGTGCACGCAGGAGATGAAATTCGAGCATGACAGTTGATTCGCCGAGGTTTCGCCGCGCAATTTCGCTGCGGAGTTGCTCAATGAGAGCTTCTACGTCGGAATATTTTTTTTGCTTCAGACGTGCGAAGACGATAACGAACGCAGCTTTGAGATTCGCGGAATCCAACGCGAGACTCTGCTCACACAAACGAAGCGACTCCTCATAGTTCCCACGCTGGAGCGCGAGAATGGCTTCCGTTGCGATGTACGACGCGCTGGTCTGATTGTTCATCACCATCCTCGCCCTTGCGCTGCGGTATTGCTGCTTTGCCTCATTCAGGCGACCCCAGATAGTATACACATCGCCAAGGCGCGCGATCGAGTACCAGTAGTCGGGCTTCAAGGCTAACGAGCGTTGATACTCGTTGAATGCTTCGTCATAGCGTCCGACACGGAGCAAGATATCGGCATAGCTTGCGCGCGGGTCTGCCTCGTTCGGGACGAGGCGAATGTAGCGCTCCATCGCATCAATCGCCTTGTCGAAATCGCCGCGCGCAGAGTAGGCATAGCCCAGCGACATCGTCGCCGGTGCGTACGCCGTGTCGGCTTCGACGCCGCGCGTGTAGACATCCAAGGCGGCGTCAAAATTCTTCGTCATCTCGTATATGATGCCGCGCAGGACGTATGCTTCGGCGTTCTTGGGATAAAGCATAATGAGCGAATCGGCAACCGCTCCTGCCTCGTGGTAGCGGTAATGCAACAAATGATCGTGCAAACGGATGAACATCTGTTCGTATCTACTTGAAGTGCCGGCTTTCTGCAGCGCTCGCGCAATCGTTGCCCGCGCAGCGTCCTCGTTTTCCGTTCGCTGATGCACATGCGCCAACCGCGCAAGCGCCATGGCGAAGTTGGAATCCGCCTGCAACGCGCGTTCGAAGGATGCTTTTGCCTCTGCGTAGTAAAAAAGCTCGAGGCGCGCAACGCCCTCGTTGTACGCAGCAAGCGCTTCGGGGGACGACGTTGTAATTGTGTGCTCGTCACCGCAGGACCAAAGCACCAGCCCCAGCACCATCGAGGCTATAGACTTTGCACACCGCATCTGGTTGGAAATTGTGTGAACGTTCTTCTCGAAAAATATACGGAAGTTTCGCCTTATTGTTGCCGAACAGGCATCGGCGGCTCAGTAGGAGTTGTCGGTGGGTTATCTCTCAACGCGCGCAGGCGTTTGAGGTCAGCTTCAAGTCTATCAATCCCCGTATTCACCATCGAGAGATACCGTTTCTGCTTCTCGGCATCGTTGTT
Organism: uncultured Chitinophagales bacterium; assembly: GCA_964444145.1. GTDB lineage: Bacteria > Bacteroidota > Ignavibacteria > UBA10030 > UBA6906 > CAADGV01. The sequence goes on along the minus strand of CAYUFU010000033.1, from coordinate 7,101 downwards.
TGCTTCCAGCAAATACATCGCCGTTCGCAGCACGCCGAGGGTGTTGTTCATCTCGTGCGCGATCTCTTTGATCCCTGTTTTAAAATTGGCGACTTGGGTTTCGAGTTCGGTCATGCAAGAACAATTCAGCGCGCAAGCTCTTCGTACACAGGAACCGCCTCGGCGCGAACGAGAGCAGTGATGGTTTTCACTAACAACGAAATGTCGGCAAGTTTGTCGAGCACAGCGTCGGCGGCAGTCTTGGCAAGCCGTTCCCGCGTCTCTTCATTGAGATAATCCGAGATGACGAGAATCCTCATGTCATGATCGGCCTTCCGTTTGCGAAGGAGTTCCAGCACTTCGAAGCCATCAAGCTTGCGCATCTTCAAATCAAGAATGACCAGTTGCGGCTTCATTTCGCCAATAAGCAACAGCCCTTCGAAACCGTCATCGGTTGTCGTGATTTCCGTGTTGGGGAGTTCCGCGGTAATCACGCTTTTCAACATTTGCGCGTATGGCCGCTCATCGTCAATGATCAGGATGTGGGTGGACGTTTCATCAATGAACTCGAACGGGATGTCCATCCCCGACGACGCGAGAAATCGTTTCAAGTTCACGGGCCACACGCGGTAATGACCGCCGTAGGTCGTGAATGCCTTCAGCGCACCTTCATAAATCCAATTCAGCACCGTCTTTTTGCTGACTCGACAAATCGTTGCGACCTGACCGACGCTCAAAGGCTTCTTGTATGTAATGTTTGACGACAAGCTGAAAGAAATAGGGGAGGATGTAGAAGTTTTGCGTGATTTACACGTTTAATATACAGACATGCTCCCGCGATGTCAAGCATATCACCGATGAAGATGAGGTGGTACGACATTCGTGCGACTCTGGTCACGCCAGCGGAAAACTACGAGCATTACTCCTCTTAACGAATGCTCTCGATATTCCCAATTTCCCGAAGCAGATCGTTCTTGGTAAATGAAGATTTCCGCATCAAGCCTGACACGTGCGAGCCGAGCTGTGCTCGCGTCTCCTCATCAATCTCCATCGAAGTGAGAATGATGATCGGCGTTCCGCGTGTACTCGGATTTTGTTTGAGTTGATAGGCGACGCTCACCCCAGACATCTCGGGCATGATGAGATCCAAAATGATCAGATCAGGCTTTTGGGTTGTCGCTATTTCCAAGCCTGCTTTACCGTTGAACGCCTTCAAGACTTGATAGCCTTCGTTCTCGAGGATCACTTCGATCAAATCCGCTGCGGCGCGGTCATCGTCAATGACCAGCACCTTCGGAATGTGCGCGTCGTTGCGGCTCGAAAGCCGCACGCGATCCATCGTTGCCAGCAACTCTTCTTTGTTCACCGGCTTGACAAAATAATCCACGGCACCGAGACTGAACCCCAGATTCTTCTCGTCGAGAATCGAAACGATGATGATGGGAATGTGTTTACACAACGGGTGGCGCTTCAATTCGCGCATCACCTGCCAGCCGTCTTTTTGTGGGAGAAGCAGATCGAGGGTGATGACACTCGGATGAAGCCGCTTCGCCTTTTCAATCGCCTCGATCCCGTTGCGCGCAATCTCAACGCGATAGCCCGCCGATTCGATGTGTCTGCGCAGCAACTCACTCGCCGGCAGCGAGTCTTCGATCACCAACGCAAGCGGCGGCTCGTCGCCGCCTCGTCCTGCGTGCTCGCGATGCAGCGCATCCATCAACATCTCTGCTTGATGGAATTGTTCACGCATCGCATCAATGACGATCGGCATCGTGAAAAATACGGTCGTCCCTTTTCCGTATTCGCTCTCGATCCAGATCTTGCCGCCATGCAGCTCAACAAGCTTCTTCGTGATCGCCAGCCCTAGCCCAATACCCTGATGAATGAACTCTCTCCCGTTCGACGCTTGCCGGAAGGGCTTGAAGAGGTTGCGCATCTCTTCCGGCTTGATGCCCGTTCCTGCGTCGCGTACCTCCCATTGGAGATCGCTCCCGACACGGGTACATGCGATGGAAACGATTGCCCCGCGATCGCTGAATTTGATCGCGTTGGAAACTAGATTGAGAAGAATTTGACGAAACCGCGTCTGGTCAACGACGATCTCTTCACAATCTACCGAAAAATCGCACCGTAGATCAATCTGCTTTTCTGCAATCTGCGGGGCGAGTACGCGGCGGACGCTCTCTTCAAAATAGCTGATCGGATAACTTGCCAGGTGCAGCTCCATCCTTCCCGCCTCGATCTTCGAGAGATCGAGAATGTCGTTGATGATTTGTTGCAAATGTTTGCCGCTCGTATTAATGTTCTTCATGAACTCTTGTATAGAGTCCGGAGCAAGCTCGTTGAACTGCGTTGTGAGCAAGTCGGAAAATCCGATGATCGAATTGAGCGGTGAGCGCAACTCGTGACTGAAGGTCGCGAGAAACTTCTTCAGCGTATCGCTTGCCTCTTGTGTCTTCTGGGTTTGATACTCCAACTCGACGTTCTTCCGTCGCAACTCATCCGTCAATCGCTTGCGATTCATTCCTGCGGCAAGCTCGTTCGCCACAACAGAGAGCATTTCCAATTCGGGACCGACATACGCTTCCTCCTTTATGGTCATCACTTCAAGCACACCCTGCACCTCGTCCTGCACAATCAAGGGCATCACGATCAGCGTTCTCAATTTCAACAACTCGATTTCCGTTAGGAACACATCTGCAGGTGTACTCTCTCCCAGTTCGTCCGTCACGATGGTCTTCTTCGTGAACGCCGCTTGCGCCGGAAGAAAATATGCATCCGGACCCACACGCTGATGCACGAACTCTTGGGGATACTCTACTTCCGTCAGCGCCGGCGCAACAAGTCGCACTTCATTCCCCTTGGGGTCGTAGAGATACACACTGACAAACTTCGACGGAATTTCAAAAAGCTGCGCGATCTTCTCCGATGCAACAATGCACAATTCGTCGAGATGCTTTGCGTTATTGATGGCTTTGGAAATCTCGACGAGTATTTCCTTGCGGCGCTCCTCACGCTTCTTCTCGGTCACGTCCTGAAAAAACACCGACAGCCCGCGCTCCGAAGGATAAATGCGTACGTCGTACCACGCCTCGAACCGTTCGTCCTTGTACGCCGTCTCGAAACTCTGAAATGTCTTCGTATCCATTGCGAGCTGATATTTTTCTCCGAGCGTCGCGCCCTTCGCATTCGGAAAGACCTCGAACACGTTCTTGCCAAGCACCTCGCTCGCTTTCAATTGTGTCCCTACCTCCGCCGCTGCGTTCCAGTAGGTGATCACAAATTCATTATCCAGCGCAAAAAATCCGCCGCTGATGCTCTCCAAAATATCTTCGTAATGGTGAGGCTCAAGCATGGATTTTGACATTCCTCTGTTTTGTTAGGAAAATGTATGCTTCGCCTATCTATTGAAAATAAAGAAGAAATGCAAGCCACATAAAAATAAACTTCATGTGGCATGAGCAATTTCAACAAAAATTAGCGACGCGGGAGCACGCACCGTTGGCGAACTCGAACAATGGAAAGATAGATGGAAGTCAAAGCAAGAGAACCGAAGCTTGGGCTTCGCCGCTCGCAATGACATTCCTTTTTCGAGCAACCCTCTCTAACAGCGACACCCTTCAGGTGGGAAGGGACAATCGCGACACGGCAATCCTCTCCGTTTGAAGTCACCACGTTCAATCTTCGAAATGACATCACTGAGTTCTTGCTCGAACGCCGTAAGGGTGCGCGCATCATAGTGGAAGTGAACAGGTGCTTCGACACGAGAGGTGAAGAGCAAATGAGCGTCAACACCCGTTGCAGAAAAGAATTTTTGTACGAGCAGCGCATAGAACTTTAGTTGCGGCTCGTACAATGCAATGGTGTGTTCGAGTGACGCGGAAGAGACAGCATCCGTTTTGTAATCGAGAATGTGCCAGCGATGCTGTTTGTCGGTATACACTCGATCAATCGTTCCCGTCAAAAAATTCTTTCCGATTGGTGCGAGGAGGGTGAATTCCGTTTTCGCAACTCCTGCTTGCTGTACCTCGCGCCAGAATTCCGAACGCACGACGTTCAACACCGACTGCGCAAGGTTATCAAGCTCGATGGATGGTTCCGCGACTATCGAAAGCGCATCTTGTTGGATGAATATCTTCAGCGCACGTATGATTGTCTTCTCGTCGTGCACCATACGATCAATGTTCTGCATGATGGCATGGAACGCCCGTCCTCTCAGCTCTGCAGGAATCGCAACATCGCCTTCGTCCTCGAGCGAATCTTTGGGCGAGCGGACGTTCAACACCGGGAGTCCTGCAACGTAGCGCAGATAATATTTTGCAGGACACTCGACGTACGTCCGAATCTTGCTCGCCGAAAACATCTCGCCTTCCACGCGCGAGGGAATCGGTTCGATGTGCACGCGGTGCCGTGCTGTCGCCTCCGACACTGTCGGTGGACGAAACACCGAGGCAGGCAAATCGTCTTCGCGCAAAATGAATACCTTGAGCGTGTGCTTCTCCATAGTGCGGGTGAATTCCCCATCGCTGACCTCAAGCGCTTCCGTCATTGCGTCGAATGCAAGCACCTTCTCATCAATCGTGCCTTCCACGTTCAACCCATCCAGAATCCAATTCATGAACGAATGGGTCGCTCGGTTTTTCGGCATCATGCCTGAGAGGATCAGCAGATCGCGTGCGCGCGTACACGCAACATACAGCACTCGCTTCTCCTCTGCCCGTGAGCGCTGCCATGAACGGTTCCTGAGGAATTCAACAATGGGGATCTTCTCTTCATCCGATACAGAGAATCCGAGCCCCAGGGCATTGTCAAAAAAAGGTTCGTCGTCACGTAGAAACGTCCGCTCCAACGAGGGCAGAATGACGACGGGAAATTCCAAACCCTTCGCAACATGAATTGTCATCACCTTTACGGCATCGGCAGAAACGTCAACTGCCGCCTGCCCCTCTTCCTCTTCTTCTTCGATCAAGCTCTTGAGCCGTCCGGTGAAGTCGTACAAATTGGTAAAGCCTTGCTGTTCGTAGCGCAGCGCAATGCGTTTGAGTTTTTCGAGATTTGCAAAAACCTGCTCCGGTCGTGCACTCCCTTCAACAAACCCTGCGTAGGCCGTATCGTCTATGATGCGATTGACCAATTCTGGCACCGACAGCCGCGACGCAAGTTCGAGATGCGCATTCAAGATCTCGACCGCTCGCGCCAGTGATGCCGAGGTACCTTTTCCCTTTGCCGTTGCGAGTGTTTTCCATAAGATGCCTTTCCGTTCGAATGCGAGTTCAAACAACTCCGCATCGGACACAGTGAAAAATGGCGAGCGCAAAATGCCCACGAGCGCAACATCATCGTCGGTGTTGAGCAAGAAGCGAAAATAATTGTAGAAATCGTAGATGCCTTGCGTCTGAAAATACTTGATGCCGCCGCTGATGAGGTACGGAATGTTGTGGTGCATCAGTGCCTCCTCCAACGCACCCAATCCCGTGCGGCTTCTGATGAGAATCGCGATGTCGCTGAAGCGCAGTGAACGCGGCTGTTCGTCTTTCGAGAATATCTCATACGGCTCGGCGAGAAGCTGCAAAATTCGTCGCGCAATCAGCTCCGGTTCAGATGCTTTCGGTTCGGAGTCCTCCCCCTCCCCTGCTTCGCGCAGAATCATTTCGACACGACCCGAGGCGGTGTTTTGCCTGCCGCGAATCAGGCGGTCATACCCGACATCGAACTCACCCTGCTCATGCGTCATCAGTGGTTCGAAGATACGATTGACGAACGCCGCGACGTCGCGCAAGAGCCGAAAGCTCTCGTTCAAGACCACGCCGCCGCCTGCGTTTGCCTTGATCTCGGCTTTCGTCTGATTGAACACAGCGACATCCGCGTCGCGAAAGCCGTAAATAGACTGCTTCGGATCACCGACAATGAACAGATTGCCGCGGCTCAGTTTGTACACAAGCGGCAACAGGATTTCGTACTGCAGCCTATTCGTATCTTGGTACTCATCTACCATGATGAACTTGAACCGCCTCGCAAGCCTTTCGCGCACTGTCGTGTTGCGCAACAGATGTTCGGTGCGTAGTTGCAGATCGTCGAAATCCAGATACGCATTTTCGCTTTTCTTCTCTTCGTACTTTTCGGCAGCAATCTGATACACCTCGAGCAACACTCGAGTGTGCCGCAATAGTGCACGGTGCCCGTCGTCCTCGCCTGTGCCGACGAACTCGACAAGTTCGGCAATTGCCTTCTGCTTCTCCCTCAGGCGCTTCGCCGCATCGGCAACGCCGTCCTGACTTCCGTTTCCGAAGAATCCTATTCTTGCACTGCCTTTATCAACAACCATCAAGTCAAGCAGCTCATCGAATTGCTGTACGCGATCAGCAGCCGCCGCCGTTTGGAGAAACGTGGTGAACTTCTCACGCACTTTCATTGCTGTTCTTCCCCTCGCCGCAGCGATCAACTGGTTCATGTCGCCAAGCACCTGTGCATCATTGGTTGCCTTGTGCACAACATCCGCGAGGGTCGCTTGCCACAGTGCGAGCACTTCCTCGTCTGTTCGCGCGTACAGCCCGCCGGTGAGCCACCGATGCACTTGCTCGCGCCGTTTCATCAATGCGTGGACGATGGAGACAACTTTCCACCTTCCCAAGGCTCGCAACGAGTCGAAGAGCCGCTTGCGGAGTGGATCCGAAGATTCCTTCGTAAGAATCCACTCGAACGTTTCTTTCACTGCGGCATCGAGCATCACCCGTTGGTCAACAAGCTCCGGAACGACGAACGCGGCATCAACGCCGGCTTCGACAGGATAGTCGCGCAACAGTTTTGCGCAAAACCAATGAATCGTGCCAATGACGGCACCGGAAAGTTGGTCGCGCAGGTCTTGAAGCGCGGTACGAAGCGAGTCATCCGGAGCTTCTGCGATCCGCTTCGCGACGCTTTCGGAAATCTTTCGCCGCAACTCGCTCGCCGCCTTGTCCGTGAACGTGATTGCGACGACTTCACTCACGGACGCTTTGCGCGCCAGAAGAATCGCGAGATACCGCTCGACAAGCACCATCGTCTTTCCTGAGCCGGCATTTGCCGTAACGGAGAGGTGCCGAGTTATATCGAGAGCTTCGTGTTGGGATGAGGTGAGCATGA
>CAYUFU010000032.1:34113-36391 GCA_964444145.1 uncultured Chitinophagales bacterium | reverse complement strand
CCGCAATCCGCAGTGCTTCCACCTGCAAGACAGCAGGTCTTTCGTGTCACCTTCACGCCGCAAAGCGATACGACGCTTCAGCGGGATTCATTGACATTCGTTCACAACGGGTTCGGCTCTCCCGCGATCGTTACATTGAGCGGGAAAGCGAATCCTACCTCCACCGCGATCGTTACCATCAATCGCACTGCGTTGACGTTCAACGTACCGATCAATTCCTCTCGTACCGATAGTGTTGTCGTTTCGAACATAGGAACGGATACCTTGAGAATACCATCGGCGACCGTTGCGAATCCGCGTTTTCAATCAACGCCGTCGAGCGCGACCGTCGCGCCGGGCACCGGTCGTGCGTTTCGTGTTACCTTCAGCCCGCAGTCCGATACGTCGCTGCAGCGCGATACGCTGCGCATCGCACATAACGCTGAAGGCTCGCCTCTTCTGGTTGCGCTTGAAGGAAGAGGTATTCCGCCGTCGCTGCCATTCTTCCAGACCGATTCCGCTACGATCAGTTTCGGAAGGGTTGTGGTGAATACATTCCGCGACTATTCTATCTCAATCTTCAATCCGGGCACCGGGGCTTTGCGCATTGACAGCGTGCGCTCGACATCGCCTGCGTTTCGATTAACGGCTGCAGATACCGCAACGATCGTACCCTCACAAAGCCGGCAGTTTACCGTTCGCTTCACGCCGTCGCGAGTGGGTGCTGAGAACCGCAACATACGATTCTATCACAACGCGCCATCGCGAAGCGATGCCATTGGCTTGAGTGGGACGGGAGTGCTTCCGGCTCCAACAGACTTGCGCGTCACAGATTCGACCTCAGCCATTGGCGTAATCCGCTTGCAGTGGGGTCCGATTGCGATCTCTGAAGGATTTCTGCACTACAGGGTTTATGGCGGCACAACACAAAACCCAACGACGGTCATTGATTCGACGGCGAACGCGCGACGAGACAGCGTTACAACAACGCTTTCGAATCTCGTGGTTGGCACGCGCTATTATTTCCGTATCACCGCAATGGACTCGTTTCGAACCGAGAGCGCGTATTCGAATGAGGCTGCGGCAACAGTCTTCATTCGAGCCCCGGAAGTGCTTACAGGTGCGGGTGCGTTCGATACGCTCTCCGGTAGGGCGATCGTGCGCGGGCGCGTAAATCCGTTGGGCGCAACAACGGTTGCGTGGTTCGAGTACGATACAATTCCGCTGCCGAGCAACTCCGCCAGCACGACGCCGCCGCGCCAGTTAGGCAACGGCATTGCACAATTGCTTCTGGAGGACACAACGTCCGTGCTTCTGCGGGGCAGGCAATACTATTTCCGTCTTGTTGCACAAAATGGTTTTTCGATGGCGGCGTTCGGTGCTGTGCAAACGCTTCTTGTTCCTCCCGGTGCGGTCGTACCCCCGCTGCCGCCGGCGTTGCGCGTTCCTCCGGACAACGCGAACGTTGTCTCCTCGGTTCAAATGACGTGGGAGCGTTCGGCAGGTGCATCGAGTTATCACCTGCAGGTTGCGTTGGACACAAATTTTTCAGCGACGACGTTTTACCTGATCAACGATTCGACGCTAACGGATTCGAGTCGAATTCTTCAGCCTCTCGCGGCAGCGACCGTTTACTATTGGCGCGTTGGGGCAAAAAATTCGGCAACGCAGAGCGCGATCTTCAGCGCACCGCGGCGCTTCGAGACAGAGCGAAGCCGAGACATCCAGTCGCCGCTGCTCGTGTTTCCGCCAAATCCGCGCTCGGTTGGGGACTACCGCCTTGTGAGCATTCCAGGAAATGGTGCGACCTTGGCGGACTTGATCGCCGGGGCAGGGCCGACTGAGGGAGTGGACTGGAGAATCTTTCGCGATAACGGCCGCGGCGACACTGTCGGCAAGCAGCATCTCGTTCCGCTCGTGAATCCCTCAACCATTCTCACGCAAGGCGAAGGCTATTGGCTGATTCGAAAACATTCACTGACGATCCACCGAAGCGCGCAGATGACGCCGCTCGATCGCGACGGCGCCGTTCCGATATCGCTGCACGACGGTTTCAATATCATTGGCAACCCATTTGAGCTTCCCGTGTCGTGGAACGCCGTGCGAGCAAAGAATCCTGACTTGACGAATGCGCGACTTTATCACTACACAGGGTTGGGCTATGACACATCCGCCGTGCTCGAGCCGTTCGGCGCCTATTACATGTTCAAGCCGCCGGCGCTGACAGCGCTTCGCGTGCCGTATCCTTTCGTCCGAACAACCCCCTCATCACCACCTATGCCCAAGGATTGGCAAGTGC
>CAYUFU010000032.1:17108-34013 GCA_964444145.1 uncultured Chitinophagales bacterium | reverse complement strand
GTTGTTGGGACGCCGAACTATGCGGCTGGAATCGCGGCGAAGTTCATTCCTGCGCAGTTCGCGCTCATACAAAACTATCCGAACCCCTTTAACCCTACGACGACGATATCCTACGCAGTGGCGCGTGAAGCGCATGTGCGTATCGAGATCGTTTCGGCGCTGGGTGCACATGTACGCACGTTAGTGAATCAGGTTCAGCAGCCGGCATCTTACACGCTGCAATGGGACGCCACCTCGGACGATGGTGCGGCAGTCGCTACCGGCGTTTACTTCTATCGCTTCATCGCTGCCGGCAACATTGTTGGGACAAGAAAAATGGTATTGCTTCGTTGAGGAGTTATGATAGCCTTTCGACATCTGTCCGCACGCCGCTCGTTCATGCTGGCACTCTCGACAACCGTTTTGATTTTCCTCCTCGATGTCCACTCGTTCGCAGCAGACGATGACTATCGCTTGACGCGTCTCGAGTGGCGCATCTTGCATAATGAGGTCGTCATCTCCTACGATCTGGAGGGTGAGGCAAATCAGAATTATATCGTCAGTGTAAGGCTTCTCCGAGAGAGCGACAAGACCTTTCGCGTGAGTCCGGTGTTCCTGACCGGGAAAGTGGGAAAAGGAAAATTCGTCGGAACGAATAACGAGATTCGATGGGCATATGGGAATGAGCGCGGCGGACCGTTTGTCGGTAACGACTATTACATCGAATTGCAGGTTGAAAAGGCTGGCGGATTTCCGTGGCTGATCACCGCAGGGAGCGCCGCTATTGCCGGCATTGCCTTCGCGCTTGCGGCAAAAGCGAAGGGTTCTCCGCCTCCCATCTCCACAGACCAGTTGCCGTATCCACCGCCAAGGCCCTAAGATTGCATGCGCGTCCTGCGTGTACAAATGTGTGCGTTGATGTTGCTCCTGAGCTTTGCACTTGCAATCAGCCAGAGCAAGTTGCGAACGCCTGCCAGCCCACTCATTCCGCCCAAGCTGACTCTCGAAGCGTCGTTCGCCGATGCCTCAGGCGATCTGGTGCTTGCGAGCGAGGAGCATGGCACAGTGAACGTTCACGTCACCAATGAAGGCGGCGAGGCGCGCACCGTTACGGTCCGCCTTCGACCCTTGGTGCCTATCAAAGGACTGGTTGTGGATACAACTGCGATGATCGAGAGCCTACGCGCCGCGCAAAAAGAAGCACTCACCTTCGGTGTATGGGCAACCGACGAAGTGCAATCCGGAAAAGGCGTGCTCATTCTCGAGGCAGATGATACCTCGAAGATGGGGTTCGCGTCTATGCGGGTCGAGGTCACGCTTCGCGAGGCTCCGGGTCCGCATCTCGTTGTCGGAAAGTTGCGTGTTAACGGGCGCACCTTGGGCAACAGTGGAGTCGGGCTGAAAGTGGGAAAGAATGTGATAGATATCGAGATTAAGAACGCGGGGACGCGCAAAGCGCGCGGCGTTGCCGTTACACCAAGCACAAGCGCGCCGTTCGTCGTGCTCTCGCCCGCAAGCGCCGTGGATGTGGGCGAAGTTCTCCCCGGCGACCAGCATCGCTTCAGTGTTACCATTGAAGTGTCGCCGCAATTTCCACTTCCGGTGCTTCGGATGAACTTCCAACTTGCCGAGTACAGGCCTCGCTACAGTGCTCTCCACGAGGTTGCTATTCCTCTTCTGCGAGCGAAGCCCAGGAAACTGTGAGGCAGCTTTGCCGCAAGGTTGTGTTCGCAGAGAGATACGAGAATCCTTCGGTCTGATGCGCCAGCCCTTGACTTTCAACAACGGATAGCAATATATTGAGCCTGCGCGACGGTTCCTTATCTCCCCCGGTTACCCTTGCGGTTCACGTGGAGCCGTCGCGGAGGAGTGGAATTAGTGGTGCACCGTCCCCTGCCGCCGAGTCGTCTTTCTGTTTGGCGCATGAGCGCCATCGGCAAGGATGATCGGCGGAACACAATCTAGTTGCACAAGCATCGTCCAGAATACTTTTGCCAAGAACAATTACCATCGGCAGCGCGACCCATGTTGGGATGGTGCGCTCGGAAAATCAAGACGCAGTCGGAAAATTCCCACCGGGAAATCTCGACGTCAATACGACCAAGGGGCAATTATTCATCATCGCCGACGGCATGGGTGGCCATGCCGGCGGACGAGAAGCAAGCCGTCTTGCAGTCGAAACGGTACAGCAAACATACGCGCAGAGTCGAAGTCCCAACGTCACGGATGCTCTTGCGGAGGCGTTTCGCGCTGCAAATCGCGCCATCTACGAATTTAGTTTACACAATCCCATGTTCCACGGCATGGGAACAACCTGCGTTGCGTTAGTGATGAAGGGGAACGCCGCGTATTGCGCCCATATCGGCGATAGCAGATTATATCGTATAACACCGGCAGGGATCAAGCAATTGACAGAGGACCACTCGAAGGTGGCGGAGTTAGTTCGTCGGGGGGTGCTCACGGCGGCAGAGGCGGAATCACATCCCGAACGCTCGATGCTGTATCGCGCAATGGGTGTGCACTCTTCAATTGAGTTCGATCTCATGAACAATATTGAAGTCGGGCAGAACGAAACTTTTTTGATGTGCACCGACGGACTTTCGAACCTCGTGGACGATACTGAGATGTTGGAGATTGTGTTGTCGCATACTCCCCAAGGTGCGTGCGACATGTTGGTGGACTTGGCGAACAGGCGCGGAGGGTACGACAACATCACGGTGCAGATCGTGCAAAGCAAGGCAGGAGAGAGCTTTTTGAAACGCATGTTGAAATAGCTATGCAGCAATCCATCATCGGCAAGGTCATTGACAACTACGAAATCACCGGGATTCTCGGCAAGGGAGGCATGGGCGTCGTCTATCGCGCGAAGGATATGACGCTTGATCGCGATGTCGCACTCAAGATGATGGATGCAAGCGTTGCGCAGGATGAGGAGTTTCTCAAGCGGTTTAAGTCCGAAGCAAAAGCGCTTGCGAAGCTGCAGAATCCGAATATCGTCAGTGTCTTTGCGCTTCGCGAAACAGAATTGGGGTTCTGTCTCGTCATGGAGTTTGTCGAAGGCGGAACGCTGTCCGACCGAATCCGCTCGAACGGTGCTGTACCGCTCCAGCAACTGATTCCCATCTTCAAACAGATCACCACAGCGCTCGACCACGCGCATCAGGTTGGGGTCATCCATCGCGACATCAAGCCAAGCAACGTCATGCTCACGCCGAACGATGTCGTCAAGGTAACAGATTTCGGGTTGGCAAAGATCCAACAAGTGACCGGCGCGACGGTGACGATGGGGACGGGAGGCACGCTCTATTACATGTCGCCGGAACAAGTGAAGGGGCTTGCGAATGTGGATGCGCGCGGCGATATCTATTCCATCGGGATGACGCTCTATGAAGCGGCGACCGGCCGTGTACCGTTCGGTAATGACGCGACCGACTTCGATATCCGTCAGATGATCGTAGAAGGCAAAGTCCCGCCGCCCGAACGGTTCAGCGCATCATTGCCCAAAGAGCTTGCTGCAATCATCCAGCGCTCGATTCACAAGGACCCGGCGAAGCGCTACCAAACCTGTGCGGAAATGTGCGACGCCCTTGCAACGGTGCCCATCGTGCAAGGTGAAAACGGAAAACCCTTGGCTCCTCCACGACAACAGTTGCACTATGTGAAGCCGAAGTCTTCACGGCAGCCGCTCTACGTGACATTACTTATCGGTACGCTGGCGCTTGTGGGTTTTTTGGTCTATCGGCAATTTCTTGCTTCATCTCCGTCGCTCATTTCAGTAAATTCAGTTCCGCAAGGTGCAAACGTTTTGGTCAATGGCAAGGAGGTTGGCAAAACGCCACTGCGATCATTGACGCTCGAGGAAGGTACGGTGAAACTGCGAGTCGAACGCAGCGGATATGTGCCCAAAGAAACCTCATTGGTTGCAACAAGTGGAATGAACACGCTCTGGGCGGTGTCTCTGCTCAAGGTCGAAGCACCTCCTCTGCCGACTCGCGCTGTTGATACTGCGCCATCGAATCAAACGCCAATCGAGAAACGCGAAAGCCCGATCGTGTCAGCCGAACCGAGACGTGTTGCTACTCCGACGATTGTCGCGCCCGCAAAACTGGTCCTGCGCGCGATTCCGGAAGGCTCGGTTTCCATTGATGGCGGAAGAATGGCGCGCTCGGATGAAACCGTGTCGTTGGATGTAGATCCGGGGACTCGCAAGCTTCTCTTCCAACATCCAGTCTACGGCAGCAAGCAAGTGACGGTCAATCTGAAGCCGAGCGAGACCAAACGCGTAACCTGCTATTTCGAATCGAAGGTCAGCATCAGTGTATCGGGCGCAGAGTGGGCGGTCATCGTCCGCAACGGCGTGGCGACGGATGACCTTGCACCAAAAGAGATTACCTTACCGGTAGGACGACATCGTATCAGTGTTTCGAAGAATGGCTATGATGTTGTCGAAGGTGAACGCAGTGTCGTGGTTGAGCCGACGCTTGAACCGAAAGAATATCGCTTGTCGTTTACACTTACAAAAAAATGAGGGAGGGCATATGAAACCAATAGCGAGAAGTCTGTGTGCAGCGCTCGTCATCATCAGCGCGGCGATCGCAGGTAACAACAAGCAGGTGGATGAGGCGATGAAAGCCTACAAAGCAGCGAACTTCGATAAGGCGATCGAGTTGTTCTCTAAGCTTGCGGCTGATCCTGCGATTCCGAACAAGGAGAAGAAGGATATTCTCTTGTACCTCGGTCGTGCCTACACGGCGAAAGGCAAGAACGAAAAGGCGTACGAAGCAATGACGCAACTTTTGGAATTGGAGCCGCCGTTGATCACGCCCGATCCTGATGCCGAGTGTCCGCCGCTGATGAAGATTTACTATGAAGCGCGCAAGAAGAAAACCGGGACGCCGGAAGTCGAGCGACCCGATCCGGGGATCAAGACGATTGCCGTGCTCGATTTCTTGAATCGCTCGGTAGACGATAAAGAAAAATTCGATCCAATGCAGGGCGGCTTTGCAGACTTGATGATCGGTCAACTCAGCGGCTCAGTGCAACTGAAGATCGTCGAGCGCGAACGCATCCAATGGCTTCTCGACGAGGTTGGCATGCAGAATGACCCGTCGAAATTCGATCCACAGTCCGCAGTGCGTGTCGGGAAGATGCTTGGTGCCCACGTGGTGTTGCTGGGGAGTTTCATCAAAGTGAAATCACGGTTGGAACTGTTGTGCAGGCTCGTCAAAGTGGAAACGAGCGAAATCCTCACCGCTGAAAAGGAGCGGGGGGATGAAGACGATTTTTTTGAAATCGTCGAGAAATTGAGCCTGAAAGTTGCCAAGAACGTGAACGCCTCACTTACCGCGGCGGATATCGAAAAGTCGAAGGAGACCAAATCGCTCGATGCAATGCTCGCGTACTCCGATGGGCTTTTGCTTGTGGAAAAAGGGAATTACAAAGACGCTTACGAGAAGTTCATGAAGGCAGTTGAACTTGATCCGCAATACGAAAAGGCAAAGAAAAAAGCCGAGAGCATTAAGCCGCTTCTCGGTTGAGTCAACAGAAGAGAGAATATGACTCAGAAATATGGTTGGTTTTTTGTCGCGCTGCTGCTCCTTCCTTCGTGCGCGACAACGCGCAATGGGGGAGACAGCTCAGACGATTTAGAAAAACTCCAGCGTCAGCTCCAATTCCGTCCCGATGATCCTGCGGCGTTACGGGATATCGGTGTCATCTATTTTCAACGGCAACAATATGCGCTTGCCAAGGATCGGCTCGCGCGGTCCTACGCGCAAATTGCCGACGATCCGCGGACGATGTTCTATTACGGCATGACGCTAGAGTATCTGAATGACACCACAGGGGCTCTCGCTGTTTACATCAACTATACCGACCTCTCTCCCCTCTCTCAATTCAAGAAACTGATCGAAGCCCGATTCCGCACGTTGACGCAAGCGGTTGTGCAGTCGCAAGTGCGCGCGGCGCTTGCGGCGGAAGCGACGCTGGGCGCCGATTCGCTTTCCCAAGGCGCGGTCGCCGTCTTCCCCCTCAAATATCAAGGAAGCGATCCGAAGTATCAGGTGCTCGGCAAAGGATTGGCGGAGATGATTTTGGTGGACCTTGCACAAGTCAAGAGACTTAACGTTGTCGAGCGCATCCGCATTGAAGCGGTAATGAACGAGCTGAAGTTTGCCCAATCGGAGAATGTTGACAAGGGGAGTGCGCCGCGCGTTGGCAAACTGTTGAGCGCAGGCAAAGTTGTGACGGGATCGTTCAATGTGTTTGGGTGGAACCTGAGAATGGACGTCGCTACGTGGGACGTCGTGGCGAAAACATTTCCCGAACTTAAAACCGAATCCGATGAGCTGGACAAGCTGTTCAAGATCGAGAAGCAGATCGTGTTCAAGATTCTCGCCGACCTCGGCATCACGCCGACGCCGCAGGAGCAACAAGCGATTATGCGAACACCGACGCGGAACGTGCTTGCGTTCATGACCTACTGCCTCGGATTGCGCAGCGAAGATGCCATGGATTTCAGGGCGGCGCGTGTGTACTACAATCAAGCGGCGAGCCTTGACGCGAGTTTCGATCTTGCCAAAACGAAGGCAACAACCGCCGAGGGAATGATACTGGCAGGCGGTGCAAAAGAAAACGCTCTGAGCGCCGCTGAAGCAATTGATCCTACACTCAAAGTACGAAAGAAGAGCCGCCTGAATCTTTTGACACAACGCTTGTCAAGCCTCGAAGCCGGCCTTGGCTCGACGTTTCGTCCAGGACAGGATGATCGCAAACCCGCTGAGGAAGTATTGGAGGCGGGTGTCTTACCTGAACCCCCTCTACCGCCACAAGGAAGGTGAAGGTTGTTGTGCAAATAATCCGTGCTTGGTTTGTGCTCTCTGCGATGTTTGTGTGGACATCGGTCTCCGCGCAAACGCTCAACCCCAGGCTCTGGGTACCGAACGGGCAAGTGCGCGCGATGGTGAAGAGCGGCAACACTGTGTTTATCGGCGGCGATTTCTCCTACGTTGGCCCTGTGACCGGTCCCGGTGTTTTTCTCAACCCGACAAGCGGCAACATTGTGCCGAACTCGCCGTTCGTGAGCGGACCGATTCGCAACAATGGGTCGGTGCCAGAGATATTCGCCAGCGAACCTGATTTCAATGGCGGCTGGTACATCGGCGGATCGTTTACGCATGTCAACGGCGTCCCGCGCAACAACCTCGCACATATCTTTTTCGATGGTACGGTCGATCCCCTCTGGAATCCGAATCCGAACGGCGCCGTTCGTGCGATTCAAGTTGGATTTGACAAAGTTTTTGTCGGGGGAGACTTCACAATTATCGGCGGTGCAGCGAGGAATCGTCTTGCCGCGCTCAACATCACGACCGGTACGGCGCACTCATGGAATCCGAATGCAAACGGCTCGGTGCGCGCTCTGCTGCATTCTGGGCCCCTTTTGTATGTGGGTGGCTCGTTCAGCATGATCGGTGATTCGACGCGCAATCGTGCTGCAGCGTTCGATACTTCCTCCGGCGTACCATTGCCATTCAATCCCAATGTGACCGGCACTGCCGTCAACGCGATCGTCAATGGACCGAACAGTTTGCTCATCGCCGGTGATTTCATGCAGGTGCGCGGTCAACCGCGACTCTATGTCACTGCGCTGCGCGGTGATGGAACTCCGCTTCCCCCGCTTGCGGCACCGAACGGGCCTGTGCATGCGATGCGGGTCGTTGATAACACGTTGTACCTCGGCGGGTCCTTCACAACAATCGAGGGCTTGTCCCGACTCGGACTTGGCGCAATCAGCCCTTTCGGGGTGGCTGTGCTACCGTGGAACCCGGCGACGAATCGCGATGGAACGTCGCCCGGCATCGTCAATGCTCTCGCCATTTCCGGACGAACGATCTTCATCGGAGGAGATTTTCGAAGAGTGTCCGGACAAGCGCGCAATTATCTCGCGGCGGTGGATACGGCAGGAGTGGGCGCCCTTAGCGCTTGGAATCCTCGTGCAGGTAATATCGTTCACTCACTCTCGTTCGACCTCGACGCTACAGTGCTACTCACGGGTGGAAGGTTCGCAAGTGTGAACGGGGTCTTGCGCAACTATCTTGCTGCACTGCACGATACTCTCGGTAGTGCGACAGGGTTCGATGCGAATATCGCTCGACTTGGCGCAACAGGCGTCCGCTCGCTCGCGGTGTCCGGCTCAACGCTCTACGTCGGCGGTGATTTCGATTCGGTCGGCGGTCAAGCGGTTCGACGGCTGTGTGCGGTGAATGCGACCAGCGGCGCGCTCACATCGTGGAGGCCACTGCAAGCACCGCTCACCTATACCGGCGAAGGACCCTATGCACTTGCCGTATCTGGCGGGAGAGTCTATGTCGGCGGATCATTCACCCTCGGAGGAGTATCACCGCAGCGCGCGGCACTGGTGGCGTTCGATTCGGCGAATGGGGCACTCGTATCCTGGAATCCCAACCTGACAGTGTTGGATCAAGTGTTTGCAGTGAGAACTGCTCCGCCGGTCTTGTACGTTGGTGGCGTGTTTACGACGATCGGAGATTCTGCGCGCAATAGAATTGCGGCGCTCGATTTGACGACTGCGAAGGCAACGAGTTGGAACCCGAACGCCAGTGGCCCAGTCCATTCGATTGCCGTTTCTGGTTCCGCAATCTATATTGGTGGTTCCTTCGCAACGGTACGCGGCGTGACGCGCAACTCGCTTGCGGCAATTGATCCCATCAGCGGCGTTCCGACGCCCTTCAATTCGTTTACGACGCAACAATTCGTCAACACGCTCGCGCTGGGCGCCAACAATCTCTATGTCGGCGGCATTGTGGCGACCGACTCAAGCTTGTTGGTCTCTGTCAATAGGCACACGGGTGCAATCAACACTGGATGGCGACCGCAGCTTCAAGGCGGAGGCTTGGCAGCAACGCGAGGAGAAGGCGTTGCGACAGTCGTCGCTTCCGACTCTGTTGTTTTTGCCGGCGGCGATTTTGGCGGCGTGCAGAACTCGATCCGCCCCAATACTGTCGCGTTCAGTGACCCGTCGCTGTTGCTCCCGGCGTTCGACGTCAGCCCTGCAGGAATCAACGTCGGAACTGTGCGGGTAGGACAACAACGAACCGACAGCGCTTTTGTATTGAACATCGGCGGAAGCGATCTTGTTATTTCGTCGGCGTTGTCCAGTAACCCGCGCTTCTCCGTCATTCCGGTGAGCGCGACGATTCCTCGCGGCCAGCGCAGAACATTCCGCATTCAGTTTTCGCCGAACAGTGCGGGTGCACAAAACGGGCTTGTGGAATTCGCACACAATGGACCTTCTTCGCCGAATGCTGTCGCGGTTTCGGGAGTAGGAATTGCGCCCGGGTTTACCGTTTCTCCAGGCTCTCTCAGTTTCGATAACGTTGTTGTGAATACACCCCGCCGAGACAGCCTGTTGGTGAGGAACAACGGAACGGACACGCTGCACATCAATCGTGCAGAAGTCGCGACGAACGTGTTTACGGTAACTCCAGCCTCCGCTGTGGTGTTGCCGGACTCGACGAGAAAGTTCTTTGTGACGTTCATACCAGATAGCGCAACAACGCGACGTGACTCGGTCACCTTCACGCACGATGCGCCGGGTTCTCCCTCTCGAGTGTCGCTCATCGGAACGGGTGTTGCACCGGCATTTTTCGTCCAGCCTACCAGTGTGAATTTCGGCAATGTCCGCGTCAATACGACCGTACGCGACAGCAGTATCCTCGTTACGAATCGAGGTAGTTCAACGTTGACGATCAGTAATGTAGACTCCTCTCTGCCTCAGTATCGCGTCGAGCCGCGTACCGCGGTGCTTGGCGCAAACGCGAGTCAGCGGTTTGTTGTGTCCTTTACGCCGACCTTGGCACAAACGTTCAGCGGTAACATTTTGTTTACGCACAACGCTGTTGGCTCCCCCACAAATGTCACCGTTACTGGAAATGGCGTCGTGCCCTTGTTCAGCATTGATTCGACTCGTGTCAGTTTCGGCAACGTCGTCCTCAATACGACAAGCCTCGATAGCGTGCTCGTAACGAACAACGGCGGCGCGCCGCTGGTGATATCATCCGTCACGTCATCCGACACACAATTCGCCGTGACTCCTCGAACTGCTGTTGTTGGGGTCGGGCAGACGCAACGCTTCACTGTTTCATTCACGCCGAGCTCAACAGGTCTCAAATCCTCGGAGATTACCTTCATCCACGATGCCGTCGGCTCACCGCACACGATTACTGCGCAGGGCACGGGAGTCCTCTCAACGTTCTTGCTGGATAGCACGGCGCTTTCGTTTGGCGGTGTTCGCGTCGGTACGGACCGGACGAGGAACCTTGTCGTGACAAACGGGGGAGGGAACATGATCGTCATTTCCTCTGTGGTCGCAGGCAATCCGCAGTTTACCGTAACGCCGACACGGGATAGTATTCCCTCAGGGCAAAGCAGAACCTTTGTCGTACGGTTTACACCCACAACCCCGACGACCACGACGAGCACATTGACATTCACACACAATGTCGCTGGGTCGCCGACGAGCATTCCCGTGAGCGGAACAGGGTTAGGCGCAGTGCTGTCGTTGTCGCGCCAGGCAATTCCCTTCGGCGCGGTTCGTGTGGGTACAAGCCAAGTGGATTCGACAATCATTCGCAATGATGGGAATGACACGCTTGTTATCAGCGGTTCGTCGCTGAGCAACCCACGCTTCTCCAGTCAGCCGGCAACGGCACGAATCAATCCGGGTGCAAGCAGGGCATTTGCGGTGACCTTTTCCCCGACAGACACTCTCTCCTCGTCGGATACTCTACAACTGACTCACAATGCCGGCGGAAGTCCGACACGTATTGCGCTCTCCGGAAAAGGCGAGTTGCCGCGACTATTTCTCTTGCCCAACATCATTTCGTTTGGCGATGCTCCCTTACGAAACTCTGTTGACCGGACGGCGCGTCTTGCCAACGATGGAATGATTCCGCTACGGATTGATAGCGTGCGGATTAGCGGCTCGCACGCATCAGAGTTTGAGGTGAGAGGATCGAGCGTTCCATTTCCTTCTATCATTGCACCGCGCGACACGCAGCGCGTGTTCCTTCGATTCACACCGACGACCATCGAGGAAAGCAAGTCTGCTGTGCTGATCATTAGTGGCGACATGCCGACATCGCCCGACACGGTTGTTCTTACGGGGACAGGACGCAGCGCGTTGGTGCAGATTACGTTGGGCGGCGATTCGTCGGTGGGCGGCAATATCACAATCACTGCCCAGGGCCCGCAAGGGTTTGCAGTGGATAGTGCACTGCTGCACTATAGGATTGCGGGCCGACGGACATACGGAGTGCTTGCGCTTGCAGGAACAGGCACTGTGCGCTCAGGTGCCTTTCCCGATAGTATCGTTACGCCGCGAGGCATCGAGTACTACGTGCGCTTCGTTGGAGCGCAAGGTTCGATCACGAATCCCGAAAACGACCCGGTCAATAATCCCGCGATCCTGCGCGTGCAAGTCCCCCGGCTCGCGTCGCCGCTCCGCTTTGGCGCGCGCCAGTACAAGATGATTTCGATTCCACTTGAGGTAAGCGACACGACACTCGCAGGACAACTCGTGGATGATTATGGTTCTTACAACCCGCTCTACTGGCGGCTGTTTCGATGGGAAGGGGACGCGAACCATGAACTCGGTCGCATCAGCAGAGGCTTCAAGCCCGGCAACGCGTTCTGGCTTATTACACAGTCCGGGGCGCCGTTTGATGCGCGCGGCGGGCAATCGGTACTATCCGGAAGGGATTATCAGATCCCGCTCGATACCGGATGGAACCAAATAGCAACGCCGTTCGCTTTTCGTGTAGCATGGGAAAACGTCAGCCGCATAAGCCAGCCATTCTTTTTCGACGGGATAGAGTTTGTACCGAAGATTCCTGTCCTTGAGCCATGGGAAGGGTACTTCGTCCATAACGATTCGAATCAAACCGTTGTCCTGAACGTGCGGCCGATTGAAGCTGGCGCTACTCTCACGAGATCGCCTTCTGCCATGTTCTCGACACATGCGCGAGAGTACATTCTCCAGCTTGTTGCTACGGCAGGGCAGATGCGCGACTCGTACAACTTCGTTGGCTTCATGGACGGCGCGCTCCCGGAAGCGGATTCGTTGGATTTGCGCGAGCCGCCAACGATTTTACAGAACATCCAACTTTCTTGTGTCGAACGCGGAGTTCGCTACGGCGCGAATTTCAAACCGTTGAACCCAGACGGCTCTGCGTGGCACGTGCACGTGTCGTCGCCTCTACCGAACCAAACGCTCCGCATTGTGCTGAACGAGCAAGGCTCATTGCCCGAAGGTTTCTCGCTTTATGTTCTTGATGAAGACGAGTTCGCACCGATTGTCATTCAGGACAATACGTTCACCGTGCACGTTGCTGATCCGCAGCGACCACGAATATTGAAGCTCATTCTTGGAACAGAGGCATTCGCGCGCAATGCGAGTGCAGGCATTCCGCTGCAGCCGGTTGAGTACCAGCTCGCACAGAACTTTCCCAATCCGTTCAATCCATCTACGACGATTCGTTACGCCTTGAGCAAACGGAGTCGCGTGACCTTGGAAATCTTCAACCTTCTCGGCGAGAAAGTACGAACACTCGTGAACACGGAGCAGCCGACGGGATTTTATGTAGCCACGTGGGATGGTACTACCGATACCGGTATCAGTGCGGCAAGTGGTGTCTTCCTCTATCGTCTAACCGCAGGAGAGTTTCGTGCTACCAAAAAACTCATGCTTCTGCGATGATCAATACTGAGGTCTCCATGAAATACATCGTGGTATCGTTGATGTCAGTCTTCACACTTACCAAGGTGTACGGGCAGCTTGCGATGGATGTCGATCAAGCTGTGGTAAGCCAGCGAGCAACTCTGCGTGTGATGCCGACCTACCAGCGATGGACGTTGGACAATTCCTCTTTTTCGGAAGCCAGTTCCGTTCTCACTTGGTACCAACCGCTTTCGGCAGAGGCAAGTCTCTCGCTGCGCAGCGCGTATGGAGTAGTAAGCGGGGACGTAACATCCTTGCGTGGTTTTACCGACCTTCAGTTGAGCGGAACATACTACCTCGAGTCTGCTGATCTCGTGTTCGGTCTCGGCGTTGGCATACCGAGTGGCAAAAAGAAGTTGACGTTCAATGAATTCTTGACATCGGTATTACTGACGAGCAATACACTTCGTCCGCGAATTCCAAATTTCGGCACAGGTCTGACGCTCTCGCCAAGTATCGCATGGGCGCTTCCCTTGAGCGATGAAGTGGTTGCCGGTCTTGGCGCGCTGGTTCTCTATCGCGGCGAGTTTTCGCCTCTTGCAGATACTCTACGCTACGATCCGGGTGAAGAAGTGTCCTTTACCGGAGGAATTGACCTGCAGCTCGGCGAAGCGGCTTCGCTCTCTGCGGATGTTGTCTATTCGGTATATGGAACGGACAAAGCGTTCGGCAGGGACCTCTTGACGCCGGGGAAAAAATTGCTCGCGACACTCCAGTTTCAACACTACTTCGATGCCGATAGACTGCTGTTCCTCCTCACATTTCGGACGAGAGCGAAGGCGGAGTTCAGCAACCTGATTCCGCAGTTAGCGTCACGGACCGAACCGAACCAGATGGAACTCATCGGCGTCTATTCGGCTCAATTCTCGAAGAGCTTTGCGACGCAATTTCTCCTCGAAGGACGGTTCTTCCAAACGAACTCGACGCCCTTGAGCGGATTCGATCTGGTTGGAGTCGGTATCATGCCCGAGTTCAGGCTTTCGGAAACCGTGTCACTTCCTCTGCATGCCAAGCTCGTGTACGGGTCGTCTCCCATGAGTGGAACACTCCGCCAGATCGAAGCCGGACTCGGCGTCGCCATCAATTACTGACATCGGTTCTTCGCGGCGCGTGCGCCGAATGCTGTGGCGCGCCGCACCAACTTCCGCTTGCTTTCTTGCAATGTTCTTGTAGATTCTTGTGTGACGGTGAATTATGAGGCGTAGTTCATTGCAAACCCGAGGAGCAGAATGGCAGTGCGGAAAACACTCGCGAGGAATTTGACGCGAATCTTTTTTGCACAGTGCATCAAAGATCGTTTTATCGCTCAAACGCCCGAATGGAGCGCTGCTCATCCGATCACCTTCCGATCGCGCGATAACGTTCGGCTTCACGGATGGGCGCACGTGCCGCTCACACAACCCTCAGCCACCGTTTTTTTCTGCCACGGCTATACGCTGCACTCACACCACACGGTGTATCTCCACTATGCAAAGTACCTCACGAAGCAATTCAACGTTGCGACGCTCGGCTTTGATTTCCGCCATCATGGTTTGTCGGACGATGCGCCGGTAACGTTCGGCAGCGCGGAATCGCTCGACGTGCGCGCTGCGATGGACTTTGCCGACGAACATGAATTTCCGAAGCCGTACATTCTGTTCGGCGATTCGCTCGGCGCGCTTGCCGCACAGCGCACGACGGTTGACGACGATCGTGTGCACGCGGCAATTATCAAGTCGTGTCCTTCGTCGCCCTGGGAAGCGATTGAAACATTTTTTTCGAACGTTGATATAACGCCGTTGCTGCAGGCGCTTGCCGAACGCTATCGTCTTCCTGCGTTCAGCGTGAGGAAGTTCGATCTGCCGTGGCTCATTCCGCTTGCATCGTGTATCAACGACATGTACGAACGCGATGTGCTGAACGATGGCGATATTGCCCGGCACAACGGCAGTCCGTCCCACAAGCCGCGGCTGCTCTTCCTGATGGGCGATCAAGATCATTACGGTTGGGAACGCTCGAAAGTCCGTTACGACCATTGGTACGCCGGCGAGCCTTCGACATTCAATGTGTGGCCTGCGGACGCGCCGAACGAGAAGAAGTGGTTTGTCCTTGCGCCCGGCAAAGGACATACCTTCGGCAGTTGGGATTGGGATGGATTCTATCCGCTCATCGATCAGTTCTTCCGCATCGTTCTTTCAGACCTTCCGAAGTAAGTTGGGGATGGCTTGATGCGTTGGGCGAGGACCTACCTGAACTCGACGACGCAACGTGCGCAGGCGGCATGCGCGAGGATGGCGGACGATCTTTCCACGAAGTAGTCTGTTTCCAGCGGCGCAGAACAATGGTGGGACGATGTAGCTCGTCTGCAGCCCCAAAAGAATTTCATCCCAAAGGAGACAACTTGTGTAGCGGTGTACAGCCGCGCAGAGAGTTTCTTGCGGCTACGCGCCAGCGGAGAAAACGCGGTCGTAAACCGCTGAGTGCTCCGCTCTTAAGTCTCACGCAAAGACGCGAAGACGCAAAGAACGAAACGTAACAAAAGGAAATCAGCAATAATCTCTCCATCGGGAACGCTTCATCCCGACTCTGTCGGGAGTGAATTCCTTTTTTTGAAATTTCCCCACCGATCAACTTTGCATCTTTGTGACTTTGCGCGAGGTTGAATCGGGTTTTAGGTCTCTGACTCACCTTGCAATTCTTCCCACCGATTTCGATATTGTTTGCAGAAGTTTTTCCCATTCTCATTCATGCATTCACGATTCATCCTACTGTTGGTAACTCTCGTTTTCCTCTCATGTACGATGGAAAAAGAACATCCTCGCATCGTTTCGTTGCTCGCCGAAGCACGGAAGCACTTAGCACCCGACAAGCGGACTGCGGTGTTTGATGTCAATGGTTCGTTGAATGGCAGCGTGTTGACTTTGCGGGGCTTTGTACATGATGAGGTGATGCGGCGTCAGCTTATCGAGTTCCTGAAGGCTCATGAAGGGTTTTCGATTGTTGACAGCCTCGTTGCGTTGCCGCATGCATCATTGGAAGGAAAAGTGTTCGGCGTTGTCGCTACAAGTGTCGCGAACCTGCGTGTGAAGCCGGGTCACGCCGAAGAGATGGCTACGCAAGTTCTTCTTGGTACGCCTCTGAAGGTATTGAATCATGATGACGGTTGGTATCTGGTTCAAACGCCCGAGGACTATCTCGGATGGACGGACGATATGGTGACAATGATGACGAAGGATGAATATGGACGGTGGTCGCAGCGGCAAAAGATTATTGTTACCGCAACGTACGCTCATGCCTATGGCAAAGAGGACAGAGCTGAACCGGTGGGGGACATTGTCGCGGGGAACATTCTCGCGTTGAAGGGCGCCGACAGCAAGTGGTTCGAAGTTGAATACCCGAACGGCAAGCAGGGCTTTGTCGCAAAAGAAGATGCGACGCCGCTCGGCGAATGGCTTGCGCGGGTGAGAGATACCCCGGAGTCCATTGTTGCAACTGCGAAGCGTTTCATGGGCGTGCCATATTTGTGGGGCGGCACTTCGACGAAGGCGATGGATTGCTCGGGCTTCACGAAAACGGTTTTCTTTTTGAATGGGGTTCTCCTGCCGCGCGATGCAAGCCAACAGGCTTTGGTCGGTGAACCGGTACAGCTCACGGAGGGTCGGAGCGGTTTGAAGACGGGAGACCTCGTCTTCTTTGGACGGAAGGCAACAGCAGAGCGGGGCGAACGCGTCACGCATGTCGGCATATATCTTGACGACGACAAGTTCATTCATGAAGGGGGCGACGTCCGGATCAACAGTTTCAACCCAAAGGACGAGGACTACAGCGAGTTTCGGACGGAAATGCTGCTGAGCGCGAGACGTATCATAGGCGTGGGCGAAGAGCGTGGCGTCCGACGGCTCGCGTCCATTCCCTATTATCGGACCAATGATTGATCGAAGAAGATTTCTCCAGCGAGCGATGGCGGCGGGTGCAGCTATTGCAGCTCGTCCGCTCACTCTTTTTTCGCACTCAATGTTGACGATGAACGATATGCAGTTCCGATTTTATCCTTACACGCTTGAGTTGAAACACGCGTTCACAGTTGCAGTGAACACACGCACCACGACGGCGGTGATGATGGTCGAGGTTGAGAAAGACGGCGTCGTCGG
>CAYUFU010000032.1:0-17008 GCA_964444145.1 uncultured Chitinophagales bacterium | reverse complement strand
CACGCACCACGACGGCGGTGATGATGGTCGAGGTTGAGAAAGACGGCGTCGTCGGCTACGGCGAGGCTTCGATGCCGCCGTACTTGGGCGAGAGCCATGCAACCGCACATGCGTTTCTCTCGCAAGTGGATTTGAAGCACTACGAGAACCCGACGACATTCGAAGATGTGTTGAAAGACATTGATGCGATTGCGCCGGGCAATCACGCGGCGAAAGCAGCACTGGACATTGCCCTGCACGATTGGCTTGGCAAGAGGTTAGGCTTCGCCTGGCATCAGGTGTGGGGGTTGAATCCGCAGAAGACGCCTGTTACCACGTTTACAATCGGTATTGACCCGGATATGAAGGTGATTCGGCAGAAAGTGCGTGAAGCCGATATTTACAAAGTGTTGAAGGTGAAGTTAGGGAAAGAGAACGACAGGGAGATGATCGAGACGATTCGCGAGGTGACGGATAAGCCGCTCCGCGCCGACGTGAATCAGGGATGGAAAGACAAATCGTACGCGCTGAAGATGATCGAATGGCTGGCGGCGCAAGGGGTCGAAATGATCGAGCAGCCGATGCCGAAAGAGATGCGCGACGAGCACGCGTGGCTGAAAGACCGCAGCCCGATCCCGATCATCGGCGATGAAAGCGTTGTGCGATTGGCGGACGTGAGAAAAGCGTTTGGGGTTTATCACGGGATCAACATCAAGTTGATGAAGTGTACCGGCATGCACGAAGCGTACAAGATGATTCAACTCGCACGGGGTCTCGACATGAAAGTGATGTTAGGCTGCATGACGGAAACGTCGTGCGCCATTTCTGCCGCGACCCAGCTCTCGCCGCTCGTGGACTATGCCGATCTCGACGGCGCCGCGTTAATTAAGAATGATCTCTTTACCGGTGCGACGATCGTTGACGGCAAGATGCAAATGCCGAAAGGGAACGGCATTGGCGTCCAAAAAAATACTTGACACTTGCGGGTGGATTTTGTAGGTTACGTTCGTTAGGTTAGCTAACAAATTCTTCCTTATTCAGCCTCACCTACGGTCGCATGGCTCCAAACGCCAGCAAACATAAGTCAGGAGATAGCCTATGAGATTATTCGTTACTCTCTCCAGTGTTCTTTCCATATTGATTCTTTCCATAGCATTCGGCGGTACAACCGGCAAGATTGACGGGACGGTCACCGACGCCAAGACGGGCGAGAAACTTGTCTCGGTGAACGTTCTTGTGCAAGGAACCAAGCTTGGCGCCACAACGAACCTTGATGGATACTTTGTGATTCTGAACGTTCCGCCCGGGGAACATGTAGTTCAAGCATCTCTTCTTGGGTATTCCGCAAAGCGCATCGCCGATGTGCGGGTGAACATAGACCAAACAACGACACTCAAAATCGCGCTCACGGAGGAGATGTTTCAGGGGGAGGAAGTTGTCGTGGTTGCCGACCGTCCGGTGGTGCAACGCGATGTCTCGTCGAGCGCGGCAAACATTACTCCCATGGAGATTCAAACTCTCCCCGCTGCAGCAATTATTACCAACGTTGTTGGTCTTCAAGCAGGTGTCCAGACCAATCAGACGGGTGATTTGGTGATTCGGGGAAGTGGTGGGACATCCGTTGCGGGCGGTGGTGGGTCCGATCAGACACTACTCTTGGTCAATGGCCATGCGCTCCGCGATAGCCGCGACAACTCGCCATTCACGGGCATTAGCCTCGTTTCAATAGACAACATCCAAGTTACCTCAGGTGGGTTCAATGCGGAGTATGGAAATGTACGATCGGGACTCGTCAATGTAGTGACGAAAGAGGGGAACAGCTCGAAATATAATTTTGGAGTGATTGCGCGATACGCGCCGCAGCGCCCAAAACATTTTGGCATGTCGGCATATGATCGTAATTCGTTCTTCATTCGACCGTATCTCGATGATGCAGTCGCGTGGACGGGGACTGGGCGCGGCTTTGATCCGGGGGCGTGGGACTATTGGACCAGGCAACAGTACCCGGAGTTCGAAGGATGGAACTCGATTTCACAGAAGACTCTTCAGGACAACGATCCTGATAACGATCTCACGCCGGAAGCGGCGCAGCGCTTGTTTCTTTGGCAGCATCGCCGCCAGGCAGAAGTTTCATTACCTGATTATGACATTGATGCCGGGCTGGGAGGTCCACTCATTCCCGGATTGAGCGAGCAACTCGGCGACCTTCGATTTTTTGCATCTTACCGTCGGTCCCAATTGGCGTATCTTATTCCGTTGTCCGACAGTGCCTACCGAGACGAGAATTTCCAAATCAAGATCACTTCAAACATTGCGGACGGCATGAAACTTTCGCTGGAAGGGCTGTACAGTACAGCGCGAGGAACTAACAACAATAATGTCGGCGAGGCAGGAGTTTATAGAAGCCCTGCAAGTATAGCCGACAACCTTGACCGCGTGAGTTTCATTGACACGCGTATCTTTGCTCCGGACTATTGGGCTCCAACGACCATCCGCAGCAAAATGGTGGGAGCGAAGTTTGTCCACAACCTGAGCAACTCAGCATTCTATGATGCTACGTTTACGATCTTCCAATCACGCTATAATACTGCACCGGGACGTGAGAGAGACAATGCACGCATTTACCGATTTGGCAACAACTATTATGTAGATGAAGCCCCCTTCGGCTTCCAAGCTCTTCCTTTGCCGGGCAACTACAGCAGCGGCGCCGGAATCGGCAACAACATGCGCATGGGAGGCGGAGGCATGAGCAACTCCCGCGATCAAAGCATTGTAACAAACTACAATGCAAGAGTAGATTTCAGCGCTCAACTTGATAATATCAACTTGCTCAAATCAGGTATAGAATTCACGTACACCGATCTCGATGTTTCCTATGGCTCAGTTGATGCGTTCCTGCCTGTAGGGCGTTCAACGACAACGTTGCGAAAATTTCCAAAACAGGGGGCGGCATATGTCCAAGATAAACTCGAGTTCGAAGGGATGATTGCCAATCTCGGCGTACGGTTGGATTATTCGTACGCGGGCGGAGAGTGGTATCGGTATTCTCCGTTCAGTCGTGCCTTTTCTAATATCCGCCTGGCTTCCTTTGATACTCTGGCGAGGGAGCAGGTCACGTCCAATGTGACCCTGAGTCCGCGGCTTGGCGTCGCCTTTCCGATTACCACAGACTCAAAGCTGTTTTTCAACTACGGACACTTCCGAGCTGTTCCGCTGCCGGAAGACTTCTTCATTCTGCGCGCAGAGAACACGAGTGGGTCGTTGCTTCGCATTGGAAATCCAAACAACCCTCTGCCACGCACGATCTCCTATGAGCTTGGCTATGAGCAGAACCTTTTTGATCAACTACTCTTTCGCTTGACGGGTTACTACAAGGATATCTCTGGAGAGGTGTTGTTGGTGGAGTACGTTGATTCGCAGAATGGCATTGACTACTTCGAAAGCGAGCCGCTCCGGTATCGGGACATCCGAGGCTTTGAGGCTACTATCAACAAAAACCGAGGGGATTGGATTCAAGGTTTCATCAACTTTACGTATGACGTTCGCTCACGGGGGTATTTTGGCTATCTCAAATACGATATCAATCCCGGAACCCAGCGCGAGTACGAGCGCCGCATCTTCAAGCAAACGAAACCCTTGCCGCAACCTTTTGCCCGTGCGAACATCAATCTCTTTACTCCTCCTGACGTCGGTCCGGGCTCTGCAGGTTTGAGCCTTCTGGGAGATTGGAGCGTCACGCTCGCACCAAGTTGGTCCGCGGGTTCGTATTTCTCCTATCCAACGCCGGGAGGAGAAGCTCTGCCGGGGCGAGAGAACAACATGCAGGAACGCGATTTCTTCAACATGAATATGAAGATCGCGAAACGTTTCAAGATATCCGGAATTGATCTCCAACTCTTTGCCGACATTACCAATGTCTTCAACAACCGCAACCTCACCAGCTTCGGGTTCTTCAACGTCACCGATTATGATCAGTATATTCAGTCGTTGCATCTGCCTTCCGATGTTGCAGGAGATCCCATCTCGCGTCCGCTGGGCTATTCCAACATCCCCGGCGACGACCGGTTCGGTGACTATCGAAAAGAGGGAGTGGAATTCCAACCGATAGAAATCGTGCGTACGTTCTCTGAATTGGGAGGCGCTGACCCACGGTATAATTCCGCGCGGCCGTTTTATTATGTTGCCGATCAAGAAAAGTATTATCAGTTGGTCAGCGGCACTTGGCGGGAGGTTGATCCGGCTCGATTGCGGCAGGTGCTCGATGACAAAGCCTACATTGATATGCCGAACATGGAAACATTTACGTTTCTCAATCCCCGAAACATTTTCTTTGGCATCCGCCTTTCGGTTGATTTTTGAACATACAGAATAGGAAATGATGTTATGCTGCGTATGAAATTCAGCTATCGCAATGCGACATGTGTTGCTCTGCTCGCGTTGAGCACGGGGTCGGCAATTGCGCAGGTCGGCATCGGTATCAAGAATAAATGGATGTCGGTTGGTTCGCTGCATAGTTGGTATTCGAGTGTCGGTTGCGAGATCGAAGAAGGACGAATACGAGAACAGCAGGATGGTTTGCAGTGGCCCGCCCTCTATCGCAATCAAGACATGGAAGCGGCGAAAGGGTTATGGCTTGGCGTGCGGAACTGGACTGATCCGGCGGGCAGTGTGTTTCCCTACAAGGTCGTTCACTGTGGTCCCCGCGTTCCAGGGTTAGGCCCCGCCGCTGATGGCGGCTTCTTTCCGACCAAGTTTGAGTTGGTCAGCCGATACGACTTTACCTATCCAAGTGTCGACGGCGTGCGCTCGGCATCGCGCGTTGATGAAATTGATCGCATTGATCCGACAATCAAGTCGGATAGAATGATCATCAACGAAGTGAATACCTCTATCGGTATTACCATGACGAGAAAAATACTTGCCTTCAGTCAGCAGTTTCATGATGGCTACATCGTGTATGAATACGAATTCAAAAACACGGGAAATGTTGACGACGACGCCGAAATCGAGTTGCCGAACCAGACGATTGATGGCTTCTACACCTTCTTTCAATACCGCTACGCTATCTCGAAAGAGGGATGCTATGTGATGGGGAATTCTTCACGTTGGGGCATCAACACGATGAATGACACGCGCGGCGATGGAGTGCGGCCCGACCCGCCGGGCGAGAATGTCCGCGCGCAATTTGCCTATCATGGAAGATATCCGAATTTCACTCGCTACGATAACCTCGGCGCCCCGATCTGGGACACTCCATATTTTGATCGAGCTGACACGGTGGGCAGACTTGCATCGGCACAGTTCGTCGGCGTGGTGACGATTCATGCAGATCGGTCCGCGACCGATCGTACCAATGACCCTGACCAGCCTCGCACAACAACATTCAAGGGATCCGATGATCCACTCAACTCCCGCAACGACCAGTTCAATATCGCAAAGATGACAGATGAGTATAACTGGATGCGAGAGGGGCATGCCAACCCGCGCCATGCAGATCTCGTTCAGCCAGATGGTAACTTCACTCAACCAACAGGAGACCCCTCGCTGGGTACATCGGGCGGATGGTCATCGGCAAATGGCTATGGACCGTACACACTTGCGCCCGGGCAGAGCATTCGCTTGGTGATGGCTGAAGCTGCAGGAGGCTTGAATCGCGAGAAACAAGTTTCCGTCGGGCGCAGATACAAGCGGGGCGAAATCAACGCACGAGCGAAAAATGATTCGGTCTTTACGAGCAAAGATTCGTTGTTCCGAACATTTAATCGTGCAATTGCCAATTATCAGGCGAACTATGCAATTCCTCTTGCTCCGTTACCTCCCAAGAATTTTTCGATCGTATCCGGGGGAGACAAGATCACTCTCACGTGGGATGTTTATGAAGCAGATCCCAATCTTGATGGGTTCCGTGTCTACCGAACGCGTGGACGGTACGATGCCGATACTGTTGTTCTGCTGGCGAGTCTCCCTGCCTCGGCACGGAGTTTCGTTGATACGGGCGCTGTGCGCGGCTTCGGTTATTACTATCATATCCTCTCAGTGGGCAAAGCTTCTGGAAACCCCGGTGGTGGTGGAACACCGGCAGGGATTCCGCTCGTGAGCAATCGCATCGCAACGCAAACGTACGATCCGGCATTCTTGCTCGAAGCGCCCGGACCGTCAATTCGGGGCGTCGTTCCCGATAATCTCTCGGCTGTTCGGATTGTTCCCAACCCCTTTGTTGCGGGGGGCGTTACAGCATTCGGCACGGGTCAAGAGAATGACATCCAGTTCCGTGGTATTCCTGGCTATTGCAAGATTAGCATCTATACCGAAATTGGTGAGTTGATAAAAGAAATCGTTCATGACGATGGGAGCGGTTTGCAACGATGGAACGGTACCACCTCTTCCAACCAGTTGCTCGTCAGTGGCTTGTACATTGCGGTTATCGAGGATACTCGATCGGGTGGAAAGACGATTCAGAAGTTTGTAGTAATTCGCTAATTCGAAATGGGTTTGCGTATGAATAAGAAAGTGGTCCTACTTGTTGGTGTGACTCTGCTACTGTCTTGCCATGAACTGTCTGCTCAACAGAAACTTGCACAGACCGGGATGAAGTTTCTCAGCGTTGGCGGTGATCCTCGGATTGCCGCGATGGGGGGAGCCTACACCGCGGGGGAGGGATATGCCTCGTCTGTATTCTATAATCCTGCAAGCATGGCGCGCATTACCAGTTCCGTTGATGCAATGATTGGGGCAACCTTATGGATTGCCGATATCAATCACGGTTACGGCAGCATTGCCATACGTCCCGGCGACGGGAGTCTCGGCGTGTTTGCCATCTCACTGCAAACCGTAGAGTATGGAGATCTCATCGGAACATCGGCAAGCTTGGGTACCGGTGGCGGCTTTGTGGAAACGGGAAAATTCTCTCCCTCTGCATTCGCTGTCGGCATCGGGTATGCCGTTGCGCTAAACGAAAAACTCTCTATTGGTGGACATGGACGTTATGTTCGTCAATCCCTCGGCAGTTTTCTTCAAAAAGCCAATGAGCCTCCGACAAATTTTATTGGGGAGGTCGGTTCATTCGACCTTGGCATCTTGTATCGTACGGGATACAAGAGCCTCAACTTCGGCATGAGCATTCGCAACTTCTCAAAAGAAATCCGATACATCCAAGAGAACTTTCAATTGCCGCTCACGTTCAAGATGGGGCTTTCCATGGATATGATGGACCTCTTCGAGATTGAGAAAGCTTCTCACTCATTACTGTTGACTGTAGATGCCGAACACCCGCGAGATTATCAAGAGCAGGTACGTGTAGGAGGGGAGTACACCTTCATGAAACTCTTCTGCCTGCGGGCGGGCTACGTCTCCAGTGCAAACGAAGAGGGCATCTCCTATGGCGCCGGTTTCATGAAGCTCTATGATTTCGATGAACAACATATTGTGGGCGCCGATTACGCGTACACACCCTTTGGGGTCTTCGGTGGCGTGCATAGGTTCTCGTTTCATATTTCTTTCTAACAGATGAGCGCACGTTGTATGAAAACATATCTTTTGCCATACACAGTCGTTGCCGCTGGTGTCCTCAGTGTGTTGGGGGGATGTAAGGAAGATCCCCCGCCAAGCTTGTACCAGCAACTTCCAAGCACGGGTCCTACCATCACCAGCGTAGCCCCGCCCTCGGGGAACGCACTTGCTGGGGTGACACTCGTAACGCTTACGGGAACAGGTTTTTCCCCGACGCCGGAATCGAACTTTGTGAATTTTGGGATTAAGCTTGGTACGGTGGTCGAGGCTTCCGCAACTCAACTACGAGTGCGTGCTCCTCTCTACCTTGAGCGTGACACTGCGGTCATTGATTCCGTTCCCATCAAGGTTGCGGTGCAGGGGATGGAGCTCTTTAGTAATGCCATTCCGTATCGATTGGACCTTGCATTCATCAGCTTTGGAGGGCTTGCAAATGCAGTTGAAGATCCAAGCGGCATGACGACCGATGGACAAGGAAATCTCTACGTCTCGCTGTTGAACAACGTGGGTATCGGGATCGGCGTGAAAAAGATAACCCCTGCAAATGTCCGGACCGATTACTCACCACAATTCAGTTCGTCGGTCAATAAATGGACAGGCATGAAGTACGGGCGAGATGGCGCCATCTACGCGACATCCAACCGCAACGCTGTCTTTCGCATTCCCCCTGGCGGTGGCAACGCTGCACCCTGGGTGAGTGTTGCGGGTGCTGGGTTGAGCTTCACGTACGATCTCGATTTCGATCCGGCAGGCTTTATTTGGACCGGCGGCGACAATACTGCGCTGGCGCGCATTGCCCCCGATCGGACCGTGCGTGCATTTCCATTCACGGGGGAAGTTCGTTCACTCCGTGTGTACAACGGTTACTTGTATTGCGCTACACGCAATGATTCGATTTGGAATATTTGGCGTTCGCGGATAGTTGCCGATACACTCCAACCTCGGGAGCTCTACTTCAATTTTTCCCAACACTACCCACGTGCCTTGGCATACGCCATTACTTTTGCAAATGACGGCGAGATGTATGTGGGAACCGATTCCCTCGCCGGATCAATTGTCGCCGTGCGGCCCGATCGGAGCCACGAAAAATTCTATTCCGGCGTCTTGACCGGTAGATGCGTCGCCTTCGCCTACGGTACGGGAGTGTACATGTACGTTTCGCGCTCTGGTGACAGAGATGCGGACAAGAAGGTCATTCGTTTGAACATGCAGAAGCCTGGAGCGCCCTATTACGGTTTGCCCTAACCACATCTGCCCAGCGCGGGCAGGTTTTTTTTCATTCACAATGGAGGTCACATGAAACAACTCGTTACGCTCTTTGCAATACTTGCCCTCAGTTCGATGAGTATTGCGCAAAACCGCTGGAACTTCGCCGGGTACTTTCCTGATTCGACACAGGCTCGGAAGGGAAGCGGCGTTCATGGGCTCGCCGTTGACCCTGATGGAAAGATTTGGGCACAATGGTTCGGCCGAACAGACAGCGTTGCCCTTCCAGGAGGAGGCTTCGCCGGCACCTTAGGAATCTATGTCTTCAATCCGAACGGAACGCAAGCGGCGTTCTCGCCAATAAAAATTCTTACTGGACCCGGCGTGAATGACACACTGTTCACCACTGGTGCCGCCGCAGTGACCAATCGCGGACTGAGGCGTGACATCAACGGGCATATTCTCGTTTCGATTTTTGACCGCCTCTATCGCGTGAACTATCAAACTGGTGTCGTCATGAACAAGGCAACACCGGGAGCAGGCAACGCGATTACCGCTGTTGGTGTGGATACGCTTGGTGAGATTTTCGTGCAGACAGTTTTGCCAGGCTTCCCGATTAGGATTCTTGCGCCCAACTTTAGTTCGCTTGGCAATGTTACCGATACCAGTCGCGGGTTCTGCCGAGCGGGCGAAGCATCGAAAAACGGCAACGATGTGTACTCGCTCAACTACACGAACCACTGTGTGTTGCGCTATCACAGTGATTTTGGTTCATTTGGTCCCTATACGGTAGGTCCTAACGATACGCTGTTGCGCGGTTTTGATTCTGAGTCGGTCTCGTGGAACCCTGCTCGAACACGTCTGTGGTTCTCGTCAGGCTCGGTGAACGATCGTCCCAACCGGTATCCGGGTGCCACAACAAATTACACACTCAATACCTGGTACGCGACAAACCCCGCAGCCAACTTCGCAATCACGGACAGTATCAAGTGGGCATGGAACACCTATCTTGACAGCATCAATATCCGCCCGCGCGCTATTGCCTTCAGCAATGATGGTCTCACTGCGTATGTCGGTTGCTTCGGTACGGGAGCGGCGCCAACGTTGCAAAAATTCACATTCGGTCCGTCAAGCGTTGAGCAGGAGCTTGGCGTAATTCCCGTTTCGTTTACACTTGCGCAAAATTACCCCAACCCCTTCAACCCCTCAACAGAAATCAAGTTCACGCTTACCAAGAGCGGCTTTGCAACGCTGAGGGTATACAACATGCTTGGGCAAGAGGTCGCAACCCTCGCAAACGAGGAATTGAGTGCAGGAGCGTACAAGGCAACATTTACGGCTTCGGATCTTCCGTCCGGCACCTACATCTATCGCTTGACGTCGAACGGCAAGAGTATCTCCAAGAAGATGATGCTCGTGAAATGACCGCTCGATGACCTTGACGTGTTGATCGTCATAAGGCACCTGACGTCTGAAAAT
This sequence comes from uncultured Chitinophagales bacterium, assembly GCA_964444145.1. Lineage (GTDB taxonomy): Bacteria > Bacteroidota > Ignavibacteria > UBA10030 > UBA6906 > CAADGV01. The sequence goes on along the minus strand of CAYUFU010000032.1, from coordinate 6,835 downwards.
GTTGGGTGCCTTTTTCTTATCTTGAAATGGGTCAACCAAGATTGCGTTTTGCCAAGGAATAAGCCAATGACTTTCAACCGAAATTGGAGAGTTACAGTATTCGTGACTCTCATTTGTATTTCCGCCCTTCATGCGCAGCAACTTTCTCCCATCCTCAAACGCGAATTCCGCGGCGTCTGGGTTTCCACCGTCGCGAATATTGATTGGCCCTCCTCGCCGGGACTGCCGACCCAGACGCAGAAGGATCAGTTGATCGCGATTCTCGACAAGATCGCAGCGAGCGGGTTCAATGCGGCAATATTACAGATTCGTCCCGAGTGTGATGCGTTGTATCAGTCCTCCATCGAGCCTTGGTCCTACTGGTTAACTGGTCAGCAAGGCGTCGCGCCCAACCCTTTATATGATCCACTGCAACTGGCTGTGGATGAAGCGCATAAGCGAGGTCTCGAGCTCCACGCCTGGTTCAATCCGTATCGAGCGATTCACGGCTCGTACGTCAGTACCTATACGCGAGCTGCGAATCATGTCTCGAACTTGCATCCCGATTGGATTCTTACCATCGGCACGACGCGTATTCTCGATCCGGGAAAGCAGGTTGTGCGCAACTATGTTTCGCACGTTGTCGCCGATGTGGTTCGTCGCTACGACATAGACGCCGCGCACATTGACGATTATTTCTACGTCGAAGGGATAACAACGCAGGATGCTGCAACCTTTGCGAGTGAGTCTCGAGGATTTACCAATCTTGGCGATTGGCGGCGTGACAATGTGAATCTTCTCATCCAGCAAATCTACGATAGCGTCCGAACGAACAAGCCGTGGGTGAAATGGGGTGTAAGCCCGCGCGGAATCTGGCGCAACGGCGTACCGCCGGGGATTGTCGGCAACGATAATTACAGCACAATCTATTGCGACGCGCTTGCCTGGCTGCAAGCACGCTCGCTCGATTATATCGCGCCGCAACTGTATTGGCGATTCGGCGGCGGCCAGGACTACGGCTTGCTCCAGCCCTGGTGGAACTCGCAGCGCAACGGCAGACATTTTTATCCGGGATTGGCAACCTATCGCATCGGTGAGGCGTCATTCGGACCTGCGACGGAAATTGCGCGGCAGATTCGATTCAATCGCACAACAGGCAACACTCAAGGCGCAATTCAATTCACGTACAACAACATCCGCGATAATCGCGGCGGCATCACCGACAGCTTGGTGCAAGATGTGTTTCGCTTTCCCGCGCTCGTTCCCGCGATGAGTTGGAAGGACAGCATCGTTCCGAACGCAGTGCGTAACCTTCGCTATGCCCGTCTGCCGAACGGCGGCGCGGCAGCGCTTCAGTGGGATTTGCCGTTGCCTGCAAGCGATGGTGATAGCGCATATCGCTATGTCGTCTATCGCTTCAGCACACCGTCTATCCCGCCGAACGAGTTAGACTCATCCAAGAATATTCTGATGCTTGAAGGTCAGCGCTTCAGTCGGACCAAGGCTCCGCCGACACAAGGACCTTGGCACTATGTCGTAACTGCACTTGATCGCAACCACAACGAGAGTGCGGCGACGCCAGTGCTGACGGTTAATGCTCCTGCTGCTCCGGTCCTTGCATATCCGGCTAACGGTGCGCAAAACCAACCGGCAACACTCACGCTCGGATGGATTGGTGCTGCGACTGCGGGATGGTATCATCTTCAAGTCTCGACCGATCCCGCGTTTTCATCATCGCTTTTCTTGAATGACTCGACTATCGTTGACACGTTCAAGACCATCAGCGGAACGAACGGACAGCAGACGTATTATTGGCGCACGCGCTCGATCGGCGCAGGTGGTTGGAGCGCGTTCAGTTCCGCGTTCAATTTCAGAACCGGATTGCCGGCAACACCGCTCCTCGCTTCTCCGCCGAATCAGACTTCCAACGTGCCGCTCGTCGGCACTCGCCTTGCATGGAGACCCGCGACTGGTGCGGCAACGTATCGTGTCCAGCTCGCGACGAGCATAGATTTTGTCAACATTGTCAAGGATACTGCCGGCGTCGTGGACACTTCGATTGCTTTGGCGCCCCTGCAGGTTTCAACGATCTATTTCTGGCGCGTGAACGCAACGAATTCACTCGGCACAACGTCGTTCTCCGAGATTTGGCGGTTCCGAACCGTTCTCACCTCCGTCGAACAGCTCGCATCTCAGCCGACGGAATTCTCGTTGCGACAAAACTATCCTAATCCATTCAATCCTACGACCACAATCGCGTTCGGCATCCGCGAAAGTGTGAGGGCGTCACTGCGCGTGTACGATATGCTCGGTAGAGAAGTTGAAGTGTTGACGGATGATGTGTTCAGTCCAGGCGAGTACAAAGCAACATTCGATGGTTCGAACTATGCGAGCGGCATCTACTTCTACCGGCTCGTTGCAGGGAGCTTTGTGCAAACCAGAAAAATGCAGTTGGTCAAGTGACGACTGCTTCGAGTCAACGCCTCATTTCGCTGGACGCGTTCCGCGGTGCAACAGTAGCGGGCATGATGCTCGTGAACAATCCCGGTACGTGGAGCGCGATCTATCCCCAGCTCGCCCATGCACCATGGCACGGTTGGACGTTCACCGATTGGATTTTTCCCTTTTTCCTCTTTGCCGTTGGGGCTGCAATGGTCTTCTCGTTCGCAAAAAGAAAAGAAAGCGGCTCGAGCAAGTCCGATTTATACAAAAGAGTTGTCGTCCGATCATTCAAGATATTCTTGTGGGGTCTATTTCTGAATGCCTTTCCGTTCGGGCTCCTGTTCGATCATCACTTCAGCATTGCCACTCTGCGTATTCCCGGTGTGTTGCAGCGAATTGCAGTCTGTTTTCTCGTTGTCGGATTCATTTATCTGAACACAACGTGGCGCCAGCAGTTGTGGATAGTTGTTGGTTTGCTCGCCGTATATTGGGCAGCGCTTACAGTGATTCCGGTGCCGGGGTATGGTCCCGGCGTACTCGAACCTACGGGGAATCTCGCATGGTTCATTGACTCCAATCTTCTCGCGGGTCACACATGGTCGGGTGCACCTGCAAAGGGTTTCGATCCCGAAGGCATTATCAGTACGCTTGGAGCGATCGCGACGACGTTGTGTGGCGTGCTGTGTGGCGAGTGGCTGCGTGCTGCTCGCACGAAAGAGGAAAAAACTGCCTGGATGTTTGTCGGCGGTAACGCTCTGCTCTTGCTCGGCGCAGTATGCGATATTTGGATGCCGATCAACAAGAACTTGTGGACAAGTTCTTATGTCATGCTGATGGCTGGGTGGTCGTTGATTTGCCTTGCGACATTCTATTGGTTGATTGATGTGAAAGGATGGAGCGCATGGTCGAAACCATTCGTGATGTTCGGGATGAATGCGATCGCAGCGTTTGTGTTTTCGGGAATCATCGGTCGTATCATCGGGTTGTGGAAAGTCGGCAAGCCGGACGGCACGCTCACATCACTCAAGAATTATCTGTTTGAGAACGTCTATCTCGCCGTTGCTTCTCCCATCAATGCATCCTTGTTGTTTGCTATTACATTCATGCTCATGATGTTAGGGATCATGTATGTCATGTGGAGAAGGAAGTGGTTTTGGAAAGTGTGAGGGAGAACTTGTGTAGGGACACGCCACTGGCGTGTCTCCCGCGCGGACGGGGCGATGCCCCGTTCCAACAAAAGAGGTTTATGTACGGACACGCCCACCGTCGCGTCCTCATGCGGACGAAGTCCCGTTCCGCCAAAACTGACTGTGAAGGTCTTTGAATGAAACCGGTTCTTGCTTTTTTTTGCACTCTTGTGTTCACGACTGTGACTGCACAAACACATACTCTACCGCTACACGATGAACTCCAGCGCCTCGAAAATGAATTCGGTGGGCATCTCGGCGTCGCTGCAAAGAATTTGAAAACCGGTGAAACCATTTCGTTCAACGGTGCGGAGCGTTTTCCTACGGCGAGCGTCATCAAGCTGCCGATCATGGCGGCATTCTTCGATCTAGTGGACAAGAAAAAAATTGATCCGCTTCTAAAAGTGACACTGACCGCAGAAGACAAGAAGCCCGGCTTGCTGCAATTCCTCTCCGAAGGGTTGACGATGACGCTGCTCGATGCAGTCAAGCTGATGATCGTACTTAGCGAAAACACTGCGACCAATCTTGTGCTCGACCGCTTCGCTCCGACCCATACCGAGCGCCTGAAGATCGTCAACGATTTTCTCGACAGTGTCGGATTGAAACAAACGGAACTCCTTAACCGGCTCTACACACCGTCAACGAAACAGCAAACACCTGAAGCTATTCGCTACGGCATCGGCGTCACGTTGCCTGATGATATGGTTTTACTGATGGAGAAGCTGTATAACAAGACTTTATGCACTCCGCAGTCATGCGATGCGATGATCGAAATCCTCAAGCGCCAAGAATACAATGACATGGTTCCGCGATTGCTGCCGCGAGAAACGTGCAAGCAATTCGACGTTGCCCACAAGACGGGCTGGATCAACGAATCGAAAGCAGATGTTGCTCTGGTGATGACCGACCGAGCAACATACGCTGTCGCCATTTTCGTGGACAAGCATCCCGATCATTCCGATGATTTGGAGAATCGCGCGGTGATGCTTGCGGCGCACGCGTCGCGCGCAGTGTGGAATCACTTCACAAGCGACAAAGGCTACGCCCCGCGCCGCGTCAACACCGGGCATGTGGATTGGAATTCATTCCCGGGCGGAAGCTGGTTGATCTATCGCTCGCCGTTTGCTCCGTTTCCGCATACGGAACGGATGAACGGCTTCAAACGCAAGGACGGAACGGTCTATCCGTACATGCCTCATTATTCCGATAGCAGCATCCTCATCTTTGTCCCACAACACTTCAAAGAGACACGTGATGGTACGAACCTGATCGTTCACTTTCACGGGCACATGAACGAGAATATGATTTCTCTCGAACGCTACCGCATGCCGCAAGCGATGGTTGCACACAAGACGAACGCGCTTCTCGTTTTGCCGCAAGGTCCTTATCGCGTACGCGATTCCTTCGGTGGAAAAATGGAGGACGAGGGTGGCTTGAAGCGGATGCTCGACGATGTGCTCGCAACGATGGTGAAGGAAGAGGTCATCACGTCCCCAACGCTGAATAAGCTCATCATTAGTGCACACAGCGGCGGCTACCGCCCGGCGGCGTTCGTTCTTGATCGCGGGGGCTTGAAGAACCATATCACCGATGTGTTCCTGTTTGACGCTTTGTATGGCAATCATGATTTTTTCCGTCGCTTTCTGAACAACAGCCAAGCGTCATTCTGGGGTGCATACACCGAGCATTTGCAAAAAGAACATATGGAGTTCTTGAGGGTGACTGCACCCGATCAGATTGAGCGTGTCCATTTTATGCCGACGGATGTTGACCATGAGGAAGTGGTGCAGAAATTTTTTGGGGAATGGCTTTCGCAGTTGAATAATAGTTGGATGATCAAATAAGATGCTATGATACCGAGAACCTACGATGCAACGTCGTCTGTTGAAGAGATCGCGCTGAAAGCGAGCGGACGACCGTATTTCTATCCACCGGCAGAGAAAATCAAAATTATCGAAGTCGCGAACTTCCCGGCGTTGGGAAAACTCATTGCGCTCCGATTCATTGAATGGGTTTTGAAAAATCCCTCTGGCGTGATTTCGTTACCGACGGGCAAGACGCCTGAGCATTTCATCAAATGGGTCCAGCGCATACTTAAGCGATGGAGAACGCCGGAGATTCAGCAACTGCTCGAAGCGAACGGGATTGACCCTTCCAGGCCACCTGAAATGCGCTCCCTTCACTTCGTCCAAATTGATGAATTCTATCCGATGAACGCCCAGCAACAGAATAGTTTTCACTACTATGTGAACGAGTTCTACATACGCGGCTTCGGTCTTGATCCGGAGAACGCATTGCTTATTGATGCAACGGCACTCGGGTTACCGAATGGTAAAACGATGGCGGAAGTTTTTCCCAACAACATCGTTGACCTCTCCTTGCGGGTGCGACAGACGCGCACGAATCTCGAGAGGATACAGAAAGAGACGATCAATCGTGTGGATGAGTTTTGTATGGAATATGAATCACGCATCCGCGAACAGGGTGGGATCGGGTTCTTTCTCGGCGGCATCGGACCCGATGGGCACATTGCGTTCAACGTGCGTGGGTCGAGCACATTTTCCGTTACACGCTTGACGGGAACGAACTACGAAACGCAAGCCGCTGCCGCGACTGATCTCGGCGGCATCGAGATCTCGCGCAGCCGATTGGTCATCACCATAGGCTTAGCGACAATAACGTACAACCCGACGGCAACCGCAGTCGTGATCGCTGCCGGCGATGCGAAAGCGCCGATGGTAGCGGACGCAATTCAGTCGAACAAAAGCCCGCAATATCCAGCATCCGTGCTGCAGGATTTGCCGCATGCCCGCTTCTATTTAACGCGCGGAGCGGCAGGAAAACTCGATGAGCGACGCTTCATTGACTTTGCTGCAACAGATACTCTCGCTCGTGAGCAAATCAGTGAAGCAACCATTGCTCTCGCCGTTGCAAAAAACAAACCCTTAGTTGACTTGTCGGCTGAAGACTTTGCAAGTGATCGGCTTACCGCTCTGGTCCTGGAAAAAATGCGAATGACGCCTGAGCACGTAGTCCGCCAGGTGCACGAGGAAATCGTCACGAACATTGACGCCGGCTTGAAGCATGTGTCGGAGACGACCTTTCTGCATACCGAGCCGCACCATGATGACATTATGCTTGCGTATATGGCGCACATCTATCATCTCGTGCGCGACGCGACGAACAAGCACTACTTCGCGAACCTCACCTCGGGTTTCACATCT
>CAYUFU010000031.1:0-36600 GCA_964444145.1 uncultured Chitinophagales bacterium | reverse complement strand
CCGATATTCAATAGATTGCCTGCGTCATGGACAGCCAATTCTACCGCAAAACTATTTCGGGTACTGGTGTGAAAGAAAAACTCATCCTGCTCGCAAAGAACAAACGCTTCGTTCTCCGCTTCATCGCGGCATCTATTGTCGGTGGAGTCATCTTGTTTGGTGATCACGGCATCATCCAGCGGATTCAACTGTCGCAGCGCAAGTCCGAGCTGCAAGCGAAGATCGGTGCGGCAGAAGAAGAATCGAAACGGCTGCAAGCGGAAAGCCGTGCGTTGGACGGCGACGCGAAAGCAATCGAAAAAGTTGCGCGCGAGAAACACGGGATGAGTCGCGAAGGCGAGACCGTGTACAAGGTTACCCGAAAATAAAAACACACGAGAGTCGTGGTGATTGTGCATTGTCCAATTGTGGATGATGAACTGTGAAATCCGCAATCCGCCGCAACCGAGCCTCGCCGCAGGCGGTCAACAATCCGCAGTCCGAAATCAGAATATGGAACTCTTCGATTTCACTCCTACGAACTCTCCTCCGTCGCGTTCACATGCATCGGCTCCCCTTGCAGAACGCGTTCGTCCGCACACCCTTGCCGACTTCGTCGGGCAGGAACATTTGCTCGGCGCAGGAAAACCGCTGCGCGTCTTGATCGAGAGCGATCAACTCCCTTCCATGATCTTCTGGGGACCTCCGGGAACCGGCAAGACCACACTTGCGCGCATTATCGCCAGCCACACGCAAGCAGATTTCTATCAGCTCAACGCTGTCTCATCGGGCGTGAAAGATGTGCGCGAGGTTTTGGAACGTGCCGAGGCGAATCGAAAGCGGCGTGCCAAACGGACGATCCTGTTCATTGATGAGATTCATCGCTTCAATAAAGCGCAGCAGGATGCACTGCTCCACAGCGTCGAAGATGGCATCATCACCCTGATCGGCGCAACGACGGAGAATCCCTCGTTTGAAGTCATCTCGCCGCTGCTGTCGCGAACGCGCATCTACGTGTTGGAGGCGCTGAGCAACGAGCATCTCAACACGATCATCACTCGCGCCTTGACAACTGATGTTGTGCTGAGCAGGCAGAACATCGAAGTGCACGATAGCGACTATCTCATTCTTCTCTCAGGCGGCGATGCGCGGATGATGTTGAACGGATTGGAAACCGCCGTTAGTCTGACAACGGCAGACGCATCGAGTCGTCGCGTCGTCACGAAGAAGGAAATCGAAGAAGCGTTCCAGCGAAAATTCGTCAAGTACGACAAGGGCGGCGAAGAGCACTACAATCAGATTTCCGCGTTCATCAAGAGCGTGCGCGGCAGCGATCCGGACGGGGCAGTCTATTGGCTCGCGCGCATGCTCGATGGTGGTGAGGACCCGAAATTCATCGCACGCCGCATGATCATTCTTGCCGCCGAGGACATCGGCAACGCAGAGCCGCAGGCACTGACGCTCGCCACGTCATGCTTCACGGCCGTTGATTACATCGGCATGCCCGAAGCGCGGATCGTTCTCTCGCAAACAGCGACTTACCTCGCCTCATGCCCGAAAAGCAACGCGGCATACGTTGCGATCGAGGAAGCGATGAACGACGTGCGAACGAAACCCGACGAACCGGTGCCGATCCACTTACGTAACGCCCCGACCAACCTGATGAGGCATTGGGGTTACGGGGCGGACTACAAATACAGCCACGCGTTCGAACATCATTTCGCTGAGCAGCAATATCTTCCCGACGGGCTGAGGGGCAGAGTTTACTATCGCCCGACGGAACATGGCGCCGAGAAGAGCATACGCGAACGGTTAATGGGCTGGTGGAAAGGAAAGTACTCCGCGGGCGTGGAGCGCCGTACCAACCGAACGGACCCTCACGAATGACCGCGTATGAATCCGCCGCTTCTGCACATCTCAAGGGACGAGCTTCATATCCAGCCTCTCGAGCGCGCCGAAACAATTCCCTCATCGTGGTACACCGACCCGCGTTTTCACGAACTCGATACGCGCGCAATTTTCAATCACAGTTGGCACGGCGTCGGTCATCTCTCGCGGCTGAACACTGTCGGCGACTACATCCTCGCGACAGTTGCCGATAATCCCATCATCATCGTGAAGGGACAAGACGAGAAGCTGCGCGCGTTCTACAACGTTTGCCGCCATCGCGGCGGACCGCTCGCGATGGAAGACGGCTGCGCCAAAGTGCTGCAATGCAAGTATCACGGCTGGACGTATTTGCTCGACGGCAGTTTGCGCGGCACGCCGAAGTTCGACCGAACGGAGTTGTTCGACAAGAAAGATTTCGGATTGACTCAAGTGAACATTGATGTGTGGGAAGGAATTGTGTTCGTCAATCTTGAGCCGAACGCGCCGCCAGTCCAGAACCACTTCAAAGGAATCGTCGAGCGCATCGCCCCGATTTCTCTCTCAACAAAAAAATTCTACAAGCGCGTTACGTACAACGTCCGCTGCAATTGGAAGGTGTATGTGGACAATTATCTCGAAGGCTATCATCTTCCGTTCGTGCATCCGGGGTTGTGCAAGCTTCTCGACTTCCAACAGTACGTGACCGAAACATGTGAATGGTATTCGCTGCAGTATTCACCGATTCAGGCGAAGGAGAATATTTACGGCGCGGCGGGCGAGATGGCGTTCTACTTTTTCGTCTATCCGAATTTCATGATGAACATTCTGCCCGACCGCTTGCAAACCAATCTCGTTCTGCCCGACGGTCACGACAGATGTATTGTGCTGTTCGACTACTATTACGACGACATCGAGTCCGCGAACGCCCGTGAACGCGCCGAAGCCGACATTGCCTACAGCCACACCATCCAACTCGAAGACATCGAGATTTGCGAGCATGTGCAAAGAGGCTTGCAGTCGCGAGCGTACGACAAGGGGCGCTTCTCGCCCGACATGGAAAACGGCGTCTATCATTTTCAGTGTCTGCTGAAGAACGCGTATCGCGCTGTGTTGAACTTGTAGAGCGATCCTCCGCATCGCCCGCAAGAGCGACACGGCGTGTCGCGCTCCAAGCAGATCTACGAGTCATCTACAAGCAGTAGGGAAGTTTGTGACAATATCCCCAACGACCCACTCAATGCTGATCAATGTTGCTGCCTGAGCACTCCTCCTCGACAGAGCTGCCGCGCACTCTCGACCTTCTCGATGCGACCATGATCAACATCGGCAGCATGATTGGCTCGGGGATTTTTATCGTCCCTGCAGCGATTGCTCTGCATTTAGATTCAACGCTGCTGATTGTGCTCGTGTGGCTCATTGGTGGCGTCGTGAGTTTGTTCGGGGCATTATCCATGGCGGAGCTTGGCGCGCTGATGCCGCGTGCAGGTGGACAATTCGTGTATCTGTGCGAAGCCTACGGTCCGCTCGTCGGATTTCTGTACGGGTGGACGCTCTTCATCGTCATTCAGACTGCAGCGATTGCCGCAGTTGCCGTCGGATTTGCGAGATATCTCGGCTTCCTTCTTCCGTTGGATGCGACGGCAATCAGGGTCGTTGCGATCGCTTCAATAGTTTTGCTAACCGCCATCAATTGTTACGGTGCCAAACTCGGCGCAGTTGTTCAGAACATCTTCACATTCCTCAAAGTCGGCGCGCTCGCGGCAATCGTTGTCGCGAGTTTCACATTTAGCGGCGGCTCTTCGGCGAATTTCAACTCCATCACTCCAACGCTGCAGAACTCCAGCCTGCTCAACGCGTTCGCGCTCGCGTTAGTTGGCGTGCTCTGGTCGTACGACGGCTGGATCGAAATCACGTACATCGCAGGCGAAGTAAAACATCCTGAGCGCAATATCCCTCGTTCCCTTCTCATTTCTACCCTCGTTGTGATGGGGTTCTACATTGTGGTCAATCTTGCCTTCATCTACGTGCTCGGTGTCGAGAAGGTCGCCGCATCATCGTTGGTTGCGTCCGATGCCGCAACAGTGATTCATGGAAGCATCGGGGCAGGGATCGTGGCAGCCACGGTCGCGGTCTCGATGTTCGGAGCAAACAACGGGTTTGTCTTCACCGGCTCGCGCATGTATTACGCGATGGCGCGTGCAGGGCTCTTCTTCCGCTCGCTCGGTAGCATTCATCCTCGTTTCGAAACGCCGGTTGCCTCACTGCTTGCACAAGGTGCATGGTCGTGCCTGCTCGTTCTCAGCGGTACATACGATCAATTGATCGCATACATTATCTTTGCCTCGTTTCTGTTTTATGCCATGAGTTGTGCCGCGGTAATCATTCTTCGCCGGCGCAGTCCCGATGCACTGCGCCCGTACAAGACGTGGGGGTATCCACTCACGCCTATCGTGTTCATTCTGTTTGCCGTCGCTCTCACCATCAACACTATCGTGGAAAGTCCGAGCGATGCGGCAATCGGCTGCGCGATGATTCTTGCCGGCATTCCGGCGTACTGGTGGTGGAAAAAAAATACACGGGGCGAAGTGGGAGAGTTATGACGCTTTTTCACCGAAGGGACTTGGGGCTTGTGCGCGAGCGTGGCAGTGCTGTAGAGTGCGCGCTGCCTACACTCGTTCCGTGAAGAATATGATCATTGCTGAAAGTGCCGAACGAGATGGCAACTCCAACCTCATCGGCTGTCAAAAGGCAAACCCTGCCGTGATATACGCCCTGCTCCCCTCCGACGATGTGGCTATGCTGCCGGTCAGCACAAACTCGTTGAGCACGTTGAACCACAACCCTCCGCCAAACCCGGTGTGCCATTTACGCGAGCGCTCGCCGTTGACGAATACTCTTCCCCCATCACCGAAGACCGAGAAGCCGAGCTGGCCCGGAACAAGCAGTGTGGCGCGACCGAGTTCGCCGCGCAGTTCAGCCTGGCCGTACAGCGACGCGTCGCCAGCGAAGCGGTCGCGGGCGAATCCCCTGAGCGTCGTTGAACCACCGATGAATGATGCCGCCTGGAACGGATAGGTTCCAAACGTCTTTTCTCCGCCTGCGTGGAGTGCGAGGACAGCATTGCCGAGAAGTTTCGCGGGCAGGTATGTGCGAATGTCGCCGCTCAGTTTTGCAAAGGTGAAATCGTTGGTGAACGCAGACGGAAAGAACGAAGCCCTCGCGTGGGCATAGACGCCCTTCGTGGGAACCAACGGCAGGTCTCGACCTTCGAACGTGAAGCCGGCAGTGAACGCGATCATTGAGCGAACATCGAGACCGTAGGGCTTCGTGAGATCGAGAAAATTCTGTTGCTTGACGCGTGCGCTCGCATACTCATACATTGCACCGATGCGCAGTGCGAACGGCTTCGACAGGTGAAATGTGACCGACGGCTCGAGGCGTACGGCATGATAACGCGTTGCGTAATGGTCAGCGTCGTCGAGCGAATCGCTGAACGGCGTTTCGTTGCCGATGCCGTAGAAATTGGCGCGGGTGGCATTGCCTGCGTTGATCAGCAATGCCGCGTGAGCGCCGCGCAGCAGAGTGTATGAGTCCGCAAGCAGGTACGCATCGTAGCGGTTGAACTGCGGCGTGTAGATCGCACCGATCGTCAGCGAGTACGCGTACGGGTCGGCACGAAAGGCGTGCTGCGTGATGGTTGTTCTTGCGCCGAAGAGGATACCGTCATCCGAATTGAAATTGAGCAGGGGGAGCGTTCGCATGATGCGATAGCGATCTTCCAAGGCAGGCTCCGGGACAAGACCCTCGCTGGTTGAATCGCCAGGCGCGTCGTAGAATTCGATGCGCGCCCTGCCCGCACGATTCACGAGGTGGTCGTCTCCCTCACCGCCGAGCACTCGAATGCGGATGGTATTCGTTGCTGTTCCCTCCGTCATGACGATGTCGTCGCCGCCGAGGAGATGGATGCGAACCTCGCTCGTTTTGTCGTTGGAGAAACGTCTTCGGAACAAGAGCGCACTCGACTTCTTCTTGAACATGGTGACCTCCACGCGCGTTGGATCGGGAAAAGCGATCTCGACCCGTTCAGGCTTGTCGCTTCCGTACACGTCAACGACGTCGGCGAGTAACTCGTAGAATTCGTTCGCAGCGTCGTTCAAGTCCTCGCGTCGTGCTTTGAGCATGGTGAACATCTTCATGCCGCCGGTGTGAAACATTTCAGGCGGCATGTTGTGCAGCGCGCGCAGGAGCAGGCTGTCCGTTAGTGTGCTCTTGATGTGCGCGGTAACGGAGTCCCACGTCGGTTTGTCCAACGAGCTCAAGAATCTTCTATCGAGATGGCGGCCGATCCACGTGAGTTCGAGAATCGAGGGATAGCGCTCGCCAAAGCCGACCGCCGAATGGACGAACCATCCTGCCATCTCAGGAAATACGCCATCGTAACGACTGAACGCGAAATCTCTATCGCGCGGGATCGGCAGCCACATGCGCTTACCGTCGCGCTTGTATCCAGCCCAACGATACTGGTCAGCGTGGCGGTCGCGATCACCGATGAGCAAATCCACCAATCGGGCTTTGAGATAATTGATCGCGTCGACTTGCTCGTCATTGTCCTCGCGAAGTGTTTCAAAGATTTCAAACCCATCAATGATCTTATCGGCGCCGCCAAACGCCGGGGGAGTATCGCGTGGGTGCTCTTCGATCGTACCGAGGACGCCGGCGAATTCGTTTCGGAATTCCTGAAGTCGCTCGCTCGCCGGCATGACGACGATGCGCGGCTCGACATGTAATACGCCGACGGCATTTAACAGCGTGGGCACCACCACCGCTGCCATCGGATTGCCGATGCTGACTTGGTCCTGAAAAACGTCGCCCACGAATGAGTTCTGTAAATCCGGCGGCAGGGTTCGTCTGCCGTCTTTGTTGAGTGAGCGAAATTTGTACTCGCGCCCATCCTTTCCGATGAAGCGGAGGTTCAGCGTTTGCAGGGAGCCCCCTTTTTTCGTTGGTGTGAGGCCGCCGGCAAAGGTGTCGAGGTCGAGGACTTGGGCTTCGAATTCCGTTGCCCATAAGTCGCGCCAATGTTCGCCGGCGAAGAACTTATGCAGCACGCCTGCTTGGTATTCGATGCCCGGCGTGACGCGCTGTAGTGTGCGGCTGAGCGCCGCGCTATCGGCGAGTGGAAGCGTGGGGTGTTGAGCGCGCAGAGAAGAACTCGCACACCAAGTTGCCAGAGCGGCGACGAGTGAGCTGAGATGGAGAAACCGCTTCATCAAAGAACTCAGAAATTCCTGCAAGGAGCGAGCCTCGCTTGTGATGCGGCAATGCTTCTACAAGAAAAGGAAAACCCGAAGTACGCAGTGCAAATCTATCCTAATTGAATCACAATGTCAAATTGCACCTTCCGAGTGGAATCCATATTTTGGTGTAGCACGCATTTCTCCCGCGACGATCACGCCGAAAAATTACTACATGACGAAGTTGAAAGCATTGCTCGCTGAGCTGAAAGCCCGCAAAGTCCGCAAGACCATGGCGATCTACGTCGGGTCCGCGCTCACCACGATCGGTATCATCAAGCTGTTTGCAGAAACGTATGGCTTGAGTACATCGTTCATGCCGATTGTCGTCACGGTGCTCACGTGCGGATTGGTAAGCGCGTTCGTGTTCGCGTGGTTTCATGGCAAAGAGGGTGCACAGAAATTTTCACGTCGGGAGATTCTGCTGCATGCCGGCATCGCGATCGTCGCACTGCTGCTTTCGCTTCGCATAGGCCCCGCAAGTACTCAGCGCAGTCTCCCGAAAGGGGCGAGTACGATTGCCGTTTTACCATTCAAGAACATGAGCGACAATAAGGAGGACGAGTACTTTAGCGACGGGATTACGGAGGACATCCTGACGCAACTTGCAAAAATCCACGACCTCAATGTCATTTCGCGCACGTCTGTCATGAAGTACAAAAACTCTGAGCGGAATCTGCGCGACATTGCCGATGATCTCGGGGCGACTGCTGTGCTGGAAGGAAGCGTTCGGCGGGCGGGCGATCGCGTGCGCATCACCGGACAGCTTATCGCTGCGCGCGAAGATAGGCATATTTGGGCGGAGACCTTCGATCGTGAGATGAAAGATATTTTTGCCATTCAAACCGAAGTTGCGCAGACTATTGCCCGCGAACTCAAGGCTCGCCTCTCGCCGGAGGAACAGAATCGCTTACGCGCCGAACCGACAAACAACATCGAGGCGTATAGTCTCTTTCTTCGTGCGAGGGAACTGCAAAACAAGCGGACCCTTGAGGCAAATGCGAAAGCCGTCGAGCTGCTCCGTCGAGCGTTGTCTCTCGATTCGACGTATGCAGCTGCGTACGCACTCCTCGGCATGGCACATATTTCTCGCTACTTGGCATTCGGATTCAGTGCTGCGTCGGCAGATTCAGGAATCGCATATGCCCAGAAAGCCATAGCGCTGGATCGCAACATACCAGACGGCTTCCATGCATTAGGAAAAGGATACGAAGCTACGGGGAAGCTCTCCCTCGCACTGGAGCAGTACAACAAAGCGATTGCGCTCAGTCCGAGTTATGCTCCGGCGTTTGCGAGCGTTGGGTTCATCGAATTCGGATTCGGGCGTTTGGATGAAGCGCTCCAGTGGATGCGCAAGAGCGTGATGCTCACGCCCGATGTTGCCTCGCGGTATGTCAATGTTGGAAGCATGTATGACTTTCTCGGTGAGGACTCACTCGCTTTGTATTGGTACCATCGCGCATTGACGTTGCAAGAGAATCTCATTACTGCGCATTGGTCGCTCGTCTATCATTACCTCAATCAAGGGACATTCGAGAAGGCGAGGTACTATGCTGCGAAGGCTTTGGAGGAATCTCCCAACGATGTTTCCCTTCTCCATGCCATAGGCGATATAGAGCTGCTCAAGGGAAACCTCAAAGGCGCGTATGAGTACTATCGAAAGTCTGTGGACGGGTCGTCATACCATGACGGGCCCGGAAATCAGCTCGCATTCACACTCATGAAGCTCGGCAAAACAGATGAGGCAAAAGCCATTCTTGACTCTAACCTCGCGTATTTCACGATGCAGAGTCAGCGGTTTCCTGAGGACGCATACAATGCTGTTGCAGTCGCGACCATTCACGCTATCAGGAACGAGGTGGACGAAGCCGTAGCAATGCTCCGCTTGGCGGTGCGCAAAGGATGGCGTGATTATCGCTGGGCGAAGATCGAACCGATGTACGCGTCTCTCCGTTCGGATGCGCGATTTCAGGAGTTGATGGCTGACCTCGATACACGGATCGAAGCGATGCGGCGGCGTGCCGAAGAACGAGGGTTGCTCAACTGATGATCGACGCCCTTTTTCTCGGTATCGCTATCGGTTTTGCGCTCTGCATCGCGCCGGGTCCGATTGCCGTTGCGTTTATGAAAAAAGCGGTTGTCGGTGAGTTCAAGCCGGCGTTCATGGTCGGTCTTGGCGCGGCAACGATGGATGTCGTGTTCAATTTGCTTGCCGCCTTCGCCTCGTCGGCGATCGTTGTGACGCTCAGTAATCTGTTCGTGCAGAACCGTTGGCTGTCGTTGATGTTTCAAACGCTCTCCGTCGTCGTGTTGGTTGTTCTCGGCTTGCGTTACTATCGCCAGCAGCATGTCCCGACGGAAAACGACCTGATGGCGCAAGAAGCCGCGCAGGAGGCAAAGGCGAAACAGTACAGCCATGGTTCCCCGTTTTTTCTCGGTGTGATGCTTGCGGTAACGAACCTCGCGACGCCGACATTCTTTCCCTCGATGGTCGCGGCGGTGAGCTACCTTCATGCCGAAGGATTTCTCGTCCGCAGCGTCGAGACCAACATCCTGTACGCGACCGGATTCGGACTGGGGACCGTGCTGTGGTTTGGGGTGCTCACTCGCTTTTTCGCAAAGCACCGTAGAAAACTGTCGGACGGTTTCGTCAACACGATGTTCAAGATTGCGGGGGGGACGTTGCTCTTTTGCGCGGCGCTGCTCGTGTACAACATTCTGCGAGGTACGGAGTGGGCGACACTGTTCTGAATGAACGCTTGAAATCTCAAGAGGAACTCACATGACTCTCCAAGAAGCCAAAACTCTTCACGCCTACAACTCATGGGCAAACAATCGCGTTTTCGATACCGTCGAGAAGCTGCCGAGCGAGTTGTACTTCAAAGACATGCAGAGCAGCCACAAGAATATCCATGAGACACTCATCCACATCGTCGGGGCGGAGAAGGTGTGGGTCGAGCGCTTTGAAGGGAACCCTCAGCCGTTTCTTTCGCAGACTCCACCCGCGACGCTCGCTGAGCTGAAAACGATTTGGGAACAAGTCGGGCTGAATACGGCGAAATGGCTCGGTGCGATGAGCGACAAGCGGCTGAACGAAACGTTCGAGATGAAAACGCTCAAGGGCGAGGTGTTCAGGCATGTCTATTGGCAAGCGTTTCAGCACATGATCAATCACGGGAGTTATCACCGAGGGCAAATCACGACGATGTTGCGGCAGCTCGGACATCCACCTGCTGCGACGGATTTGATTCTGTTTTATCGCGAAGCGCGCCGCTAGTTTCGCTTGCAGACGCCCCACTCGTCAGCCGATAACTTAGGGAGATAGTATTTCTGTGTGATTCGGTTGGAAACGTGGGCACGTCGCTTTCGAAATATCTTTTGTTCCTTGGCAAGGCGGCGCTCGCGTCGCTCTGCGCATACGCCTTCTATATCCTCGCCGTTGAGTATCACCCCGATGACCCGCTCGGCTACCGTCCGCCGTATCTGCTGTTCGTGCTCGATACCATCAACCTCTTCATTCATGAAGGGGGACATTTGTTGTGTCGCATGTTCGGCGAGACGATGTATGTGCTTGGTGGATCGCTGGTGCAATGTTTATTGCCGTTCATGCTTATCATCGGGACGTGGCGCGAGAGACCCCACCAGGTCGGTTACCCGTTGTTTTGGTTCGGGCAGAACCTCGTCAACGTCAGTGTGTATATTGCCGACGCGCCGCATAAGAATCTGAAGCTCCTTGCAGGCGGTGTGATTCACGATTGGAATTGGCTGCTTGCCGACAATCTCGAGATTGCCGAGCCGTTGGGGTTGGTGGTTCGGGGGGCGGGGTTAGCGGTTTGTGCCGCTGCGGTGGCTACATTGGGATACTTCCTGGCCAAAGCGTTACGCGATGAGGCGTTGGCCATAGCAAGTTAATTTTTGTAGATTGACAACGAAAGGGGGATATCTCACTCATCATTACCAAACACAACTGGAGGTACCATGAACCGCTTGTCTCTTCCCGCCGCTGTGGCGCTTCTTGCATTCATCGTTTCGTGCGCATCAATCAACGATGCGATCAAAGCGAAAGCCGATGGCACCGTCGTCAACTATCCTGTGGACTTTGAACAAGGATGGAAGATCGCAACCAAAGTGTTGCGATGGGAAGATGCTGAGTCCATCGAGGAGCATAAAGACGAGTACTACATGGTAACGACCGTCGGCGAGAACCTTATTTCCGCCGGCTCGGCAATTGCTGTGTGGGTCGAGCCGATTGACAACAGCAACGTAAAGGTGACGATCGTGAGTAAACGGAAAATACAAACGAACATTGCGACGGGCTTGACCGAGTCCACGTTTCACAGACGCTACAAGCAAGCCGTTGATATTGTGAAATCGGGCAAGCCATTGCCAGTGGAAGCGCCGATGGAGTGAGCGTACGTTTTTTTTGTGAGGCGCGGCAATCATTTCGCAAACACCGTGGGTCGAGTGGGAATTCAGTTTTGATTTTCCGTCGGCGTATGTTCCTGCATCCTCGAATGGCTGCGCGGAACGCCGACGAGCCACTCTCTGTCGCGCGCTGTCACAATCACGTTGGAGTTTTGCACCATCCCCTCGACGCGATGATGATCATCAACCGGGCGTCCTGCCGTGAGTCCGGAACGGGGCTGCACGTCTATGAATTCTTCCGCGCTGAGAGTGGACTCCACTTGATACGAATTATTCATCGGCGGGCTCTTCTTTTGAAGGGTGGTAGGTATTCTATGCAGAATTGCATGGATTTTCCGCACTACTCTGCTATTGGATTTCCACCTCCTGTTGCATATCATTGTCGCACTTGCTTTGGGTGATGAGAGAAGTTCGTGGGGAGATGCAAGGTGAGTTTGCTTTCTACTTCCAATTTCGAGATTTCATGGCGTTATATCCACAACCCAACAACTGGTCATGCGGGCCGTTTGCGCTCAAACATGCGCTCATCATGCTCGGCAAGTTCGTAGATGAGAAGCGAGCGGCGCGCATTGCAGGAACGCACTGGTGGTCTGGAACCGATGAAATAAAATTGGCGCGCGCCGCGCGGGCATACGATTGTAGAATGCCGGGCATCCGTGAAACGAATCCGCTGCACGCACGGCGCGAGCTACTGTATGCACTCAAGCGCGGCTATCCTGCGCTGTTGTGCGTTGACAATTGGGGACATTGGATTACGGTCGTCGGCGCGGAGAAGGGGCGTTTCATCTACATGGACAGCCGTAAGGCGCCCGTCGTTCGGTACGACAGTTGGCGCGCACTGAAGAAGCGCTGGGCGTATCACGAAAAGTACAAACAGGATGAGTTCTACGGACAGACGCTCTACGATTTGCATCCAGTCGTTCCAAAATTTCGCGTTCGCTCCCGTGCCCGTTTCACATTGAATGCGGCAAAATATCTTCGGCGTCCTGAAAACAAAACGTTCGCGATCTATTGGGATGAATATTTCGGCGACCTCCTGAAAATCTGCCAGCCGCGTACGCCATTGAGCGAGCGGGTGATTTCCTTCGGCGAGTTCTTGCGTCGGCATGAAGCGATGATCAAAGCTCAAGTCGCGTTCTGGCACGGCACGGTGCACCGACGCCATATCGGCAAGATTCTCCGCAACTACAAATTCGTTGCGGGCACGTACGATCTCGTTGTGCGCAAGCAGGATGAAAAGCACGCTCTCGTCGCGCTCGCCGCAAATCTTTCGTTCTGGGCTGCGAGCAAGTATGGCGTGGATGAGGTGTTCGGGGGAGGGTGAGAGGGGAGTGCAGACTGCTCCTTGGTCAGGCGGACACTACTTACCGATGTGTTCAGACATCTTCTCTACAAGTTTCTCGACAGCTTCACGGAGTGCCTTAGCGTTCGGCGAATCGTTTCCTTCTTGGCTATCACTGTTCACGCTACCCCATTGTGTGGAAACGTTGGCGCCAACAGATGCTTCGGTTTTGCTCCCATCGGTACGAAAACTTTCGATGAGCTTGCCGTCCTTCACCGAAATCAAATCACCTTGGAGCGTCACGTTCGCGGTCACGGTGCGGAGGTCCGAGCCGACGTGCTGCCCGAATATTCTGACGCCGCCGATGCCGGAAGAGCTGCTGCTCGCGTCGGTTTCCAGTATCGTTCCGATGACGATGTAGTCAACAGCATGTTTCCTTCCCAACTCGATTGCTTTCTCGACATCAATCGCTGCAGTCTCTTCAGCTTTGGGTTTGAAATCAACAAACTTCGGAAGGAATTTTTTGTGCTTCAGAAACTCCGATCTAATGAACTTTGCGACCTGTGCGCCGAACTCCGCGCCGACGCCAGACGCGTCTTCAAATGGCAGGACACCGATTTTTTGCCCGAAGGCAAAGTTCGGCAGCAGGAAGAACATCAAGAATGCAACACTCTTGTTCATCGTGAATCCTCTTTCAGCAAAGCTCATGGATCTATTGGTACAGGCTCTTCCATCGAGGCGCTGATCCTCAGGTTCTTTGAGTTGGTCCATGCGGCTCACTCCTCGTCTTGAGGTCATGACCTCGATTCCCCCGATTCCGTGGAACCAAGGTACGTTTCTCGAACCAAAGAAACAATCGCTTTGCTTGTCTTGCCATGCCTCTGTATCTTGTGTCATTGGGCAACTCAGATGATGAAGTTCAACATACTACACACAGGAACGTTGGTGACAGCATTGTTGCTGGTCAGTGAGGCGCTTCTCAGCTTCTCATGCAACACGACCGAGCGCCGCATCGCTCTTTCCGAGCACGACAGTCTCCTCATTGTTCAGGACAATCTTGCGCACCGCAGCACTCTTGACGATTACATGCGCCACTCTCCCGATTCGCCATTCAACAAAGACACGACGATCGAGTATCACGGCTTGAAATGGTTCCCGATCAATCCGTATTTCCGAGGAAGATCCATCCTGCATCGGTATACAAATCCCGAAACGGTTATCGTGCTCGGCACGAAAGGGGAGGAGAGGAAAAATCTCCGCTACGGCTATTTCGAATTCGATGTGCCGGATGAACATGGGAAACCAAAAACCCTTCGCATCAACGTGTACAAATTCACGCCGCATGATAAACGGCGCTACGACTTGTACAAAAACAATTTGAGTATCTGGTTCACCGACAGGACGACAGGCAAGGAGACCTATGGCGTCGGGCGCTACATCGAGCTTGGCGAAGAGCATCCCGATCTACATTTCGTCTACACGATTGACCTCAACCAAGCATTCAACCCCTACTGCGCGTATAGCGATTTGTTTTCATGCGCCATTCCGCGAAAGGAAGATCATCTTGAGGTCGCGCTGCGCGTCGGTGAGATGAAGTATCACGAGTAAGCGCGCATTCAACATCTCATCCACCATCCTATCTCAACGTTCTCAGTGTTAAATTCTTGCAATTCCTTTGGGTTTCACTCCGATTCCATGTAGATTGTCGGCTGTGTACTTCGAACCCGACGTGAGTTTATGGATATGAACCAGCACCGACTGTATAGAACCATCGAAAGCCTCAGTGAGCAGAAGTTCCGCAACACGGAGCAGTTGCTCAATCACGTGCTCGAAAGCATCATCCAAAACGAAGAACTGCCCATCAAGGGCGGACGCGTCTGGAAGCTCGAACCGCTGCAGGGAACGTACAAGCTCATCCTCCAACACGGCGAGATGGAGCCGATCAAGAAAAACTTTCGCCTGCGTGTTCTCGACTATCCCGTTTTCCAACAACTTGGCCGGCGGCAGACGATGGTCGCGAAAGAGACGAATAGATACCTCCTGCAACACGGAATCAAACTCTATTCCGCAACCGGCTTCGGTGAGAAGGTACGCTGGAAGGGTCACGATCTGTACTCGTACATCCTCGCGATCAACGGCGACTACTTGAAAGAGGAGATGACCTACACGCTGAACATTATCGGCAACGCGCTGACCTCGGCGCTGCGCAATCGGCGCATCGAATCGAAAGCGGCGGCGCTCGAAAAAGACCTCGACAAAGCGCGGGAAATCCAGCGCAGTATTCTCCCCGAGCACGAAATGAAATTCGCAGGCTACGAACTCTACGGCGTCTCACTTCCCGAGCGCATCGTTGGCGGCGATTTCTTTGACTACCTCCAAGCCAGTGGCGACAAAGAGCGCATCGGCGTCGTCATCGGAGACGCGGCGAGCAAGGGACTTTCTGCAGCGGCGCAGGCGCTCTACGTTTCGGGCGCGCTCCGCATGGGCGTGGAGTATCAAACAAAAATGGACGCCTTCATCGCCAAAATCAGCCGCCTCGTCAGCAAAACCTTTACCCCCGAACATTTCATCTCGCTGTTCTACGCCGAGCTAACGACAAATGAAAAGGGATTGATTTTTTATGTGAACGCCGGCCACAGCAACCCGATTCTCCTCCGCGACAAAACCGATGCAGTCGAAACCCTCAAAGCCACCGGGCTGATCATGGGTCCCTTCCCAAACGCAAAATACAAAACCGACTTCACCATCATGCATAAAGGAGATATCCTCCTTCTCTACACCGACGGCATCACCGAAGCGGCAAACGAAGCCGCAGAACTCTACGGCGAGCAGCGACTGATTCGCGTCCTGAAAGAACAGAAATTCCGCTCGCCCAAAGAAATCTGCCAGATGATTCTGGAAGATGTCCAGTTACACAATCGGTTGGTCGAACGTTCGGATGACAAAACGGTATTGGTGATCAAGCGCGTCAAGTAAGTCAGCGGCGCACGCTCTCTCTGCGGAAGCCCACCGTCCGAGCACCAAAAGTTGTTTGCCGTAGTGCCGGAAGGAAGACGGCGAGTGTATCCCAGAATTTTTTTTGGGGCTGCAAACGCGCTACAGCGTCCAACCCTTCTCCTGCGCCGCGGGAAGCACTCTTCGTCGTGGAAACTTCAGTCGCACCCCGCCCCACGTGCCGCCATACTTCACTCCACGCGAGCGCACTCAGGCATGCCCCCTTTCCGATGAGCGGCGTGTCGCTCCGTGACTCCCCAAAACTTGAGAGCCTGTGTGAAAACGACTTCGACATGCGGAGCAATTCTCCAGAGTCGCTCATGTCGCGAGCAGAGCGACACTGTCCGAAGGACTCCTTTGGAGGAGTGTCGCTCTACATCATTCTCACACAGCATCCGGGGAAAAACACCAACGCCGTCCGCTGTTAGTGTGGACGGCGTTTGCAAGGCGTTCTCTCAGTGCAGAGCGCGACGCTCTTTCTTATTTGGTCACAATCATCTTCCGCGTTTCGACGAAACCTGGCGCTTGGATGCGATAAAAATAAATTCCCGTCGGCAAGTCTTCTTTGTCGAAATGTACTGCGTAGGTGCCTGCGCTTTGCGTTCCCTCAAAAATCAACGCAACTTCTTGTCCGAGGAGATTGAAGACGGAGAGCCGAACTGACCCGCCGCGAGGAATCGTGTAGACGATACTGGTTGACGGGTTAAACGGATTCGGAAAATTCTGCTCCAGCGCCGCCGTAGCGCCTTTCTCCGTTTCACTTGTCTTTGGTTCGGCAACGGCTGTTATGATGGACACCCGGAAGCGTCGTACCTGGGAGCTCAGTACCGTATCTTGCCCGTCGGTCGCAAAGACACGCCAGAAATAATTGCGCGTCAGGCGAGGCAATGTAACGCCTATGGAAAGATTAGTTCCCGCCGACGTATCGCGACGCACCGAGCTGGTGAACGAGTTCAGGGTATCGAGTTGAACAATGTAACGGACAGAATCCAAATCGGGATCGAATGCCTGAGTCCACGTACAAAACACCATCGGCGTTCCTGTGAACGCGAGCGTCGTATCGTTCGGCGGCGAGGTGAGGGAGAACGCGCCCGGCGGATCGTTCACGTTGATCACGCGGACCGTAAACGGCTGCTCGACGAACCCCGCGCCGTTGCGCGCAAGCAAGATGACGGAATGGTTGCGTTGTAACGCTTGCTCATTCGTCGGCGTCCATCGAACCATCCAGGTCGTCGTATCAAGCACCATTCCGCTTGGCGCCGACACAAGCTCGAGCGACGGCGGTGTTCCATTGAACGTCGGCGTGTACGTGTAGAGCACTCCCTGCGTTGCGTTGATCGGCGGCGAGGACGTGAATGTCGGCGCCACGGGGCGCAGACGCAAAATCCGATGCGACGAATATGGCCCGTTCATGAGATAAATATTTCCGTCGGGCCCGATTTCGACGTCGGCAAAGCCCGTTGCATACGTGAAGAACGTGCTGAACGAACCCGGCACGATCGTGTCGCCGCTCGCCGTGAGCGTCAGCGTCCAGAGTGTCGGATTCGAGTTACCGGTGAACAACAGTTTTCCGCGCAGGCGCGGAAAGGCATGCGCCCGATACACCGCGATGCCCGTGAGCGCCGGCAGCGCGCTGGGGAAATAATACAAGGGGCGCACATACGCGGGATTGTTCGTGTAGGTACAATTTCCTTCAATGGGCCAGCCGAGATTGCCGCGCGGCGGAACATAATTCACTTCGTCGTCGCAGCTCGGTCCGTTCTCGGTGCTGTACATCTTTCCTGTGAGCGCATCGAATGTCATATCAAAACTATTACGATGACCCGTTGACCAAAAGGGGGTACCGGCAACGGGGTTGTCGGGAGGAATGGAACCGTCGGGATTGAGGCGAAGAATTTTTCCGCGCACGTTGCCGGCGGAGCTATCCTGCGAGTTCGATGAGGTTGCGTTATCGCCGAAGGAGACGTAGAGTTTTCCATCGGGACCGAAATGACAGTTGCCGCCGTTGTGATTCGTTGCGGTATTGATGCGCGTGCAAACAACAATCACGCGCGGGTCAACGCCGAAGCCGCTGGAATCGCGCAACCGCGCCACCACATTTGCGCGGTCTCCGCTGCGCGTGTATTGGACGTAGACGTAAGGTGAGTCGGGATACTGCGGATGAAGGTCAATGCCGAGAAGCCCTTGCTCGCCGCTGCTCGTGACAGAGAGCGTAGCGAACGGTGTGGCGCGCACGGAGCCGTTCTGGTAGATGCGGACGTTGCCCGTGTTCTTCTCCGTGAAGAAAAAATTCCCGCTCCCATCGCGCGTGAACACCATGCACGTCGGCAACGCCACGCTCGGACTTTGTGCGAGCGTATCGACGAGATACTGCTGTGCAAAACTCTGTAGTGCCCCAGCACTCGCCATCGCGATCATCGCGATGCGAAGACCAATCTTCATCAACAACACCTCTTACCAACTATTCGATATGCGTATCTCAACACTGTTGAAGGTAAATGACTTCGTCACGTCCACTCACAAGATACTCCAAAACATGGTCATCGTCAATACATGACTCTGTGCCTGAGCGCAAGATTACTTGAGCAAGAGCAAGCGTTTCGTTTCTGAGAAATACCTCCGCAGCGGCTGATTCGGCGCGGACACGCGTAATGTGTAAAAGTACGCGCCGCTGGCGAGTCCTCTGGAATCAAATAACTCCCGTCGTTCACCAGCAGCCTGCACCGCATCGAGAATGGTCGCCACGTGTTGCCCGAGCGAATTAACAATCGAGAGATTGACCTGTGTTTCGAACGGCAAGGAATAGGAGATCGTTGTGATGCCGTTGAATGGGTTCGGATAATTCTGCTGCAATGAAAATGCACCAGGGTGGGGAAGCGGATTGGCAGTTGATTTTGCCGCGAAGCGATTCCCGTGGCTGAACAATGCCGCGCAGAGATCGGCGTCGCTGACGCATCGAATCCCGAAGCCGTCATGTGCTCGCGTCCCTTCGAGCAGGTGCCATACCATAGCGCCGCCCGCGCCATCGAGCAGCGCCGTCGTCAACCAGCTCGCGTAGGTTGCGGTTCGCTGCTCGCGTGCGGCGAACTCGCCCACAACGAGCGGCTTGCCGAGCGCACGCGCAAGGCGGATATGCTCACGAATCCAGGCATTGCCTGCCGCGTTGCTGATGCCCCACGCTTCGGGATACAAGTGGCACGATCCGAAATCAATTTCTGGAATCATCGTGTTCCGCGTGAACGCCGTGCCCGCTGTGCCATCGAAGAGCCACTGCTGATTGCTGTACGAACCGAATGAGTAGCCGTTCGTCGTGTTCTCGAATCCTTCCTCGCCCGTCCCCAACAGATGATTCGCGTCTATCGCTTTGACGTGCGTTGCCATTTCACGTGCCCACTGGTGAACGAGGTTGGTTGTGCCATCAGACGAACGCGGCTCGTTGGCAAGCTCCCAGCCAAGAATCGTCGGTTCGTCTCTGTAGCGGACATTGGTGTACGTGTTGATACGAGTGGTGATCGTCGAGATGTAATTCTTGAACCAGCTCTTGATGATGGGGTCGGAGTAAAAGTCATCGTGACCGAGGAGCGCCGTCGTGGCGTAGCGATAGCGTCGTCCGCTTCCGCCTTCAACGACACGATGCAGGTCCTCTTGCAAGTAGCGGCGCCGCGCCGATCGGTCGGCAGACGACGTGATGCCTGAGCGCCAGACAACATATTGGTTCATTCCGCCGTAGTCGTCCCAATTGTTGACGAATGGAATGAGCAACCGGATGTTGTACAGTTTCGCTTGGAAGATAACGTAATCCAATGCTCGCAAGGCACGCTCATTGAAAACGCCCGGACGGTATTGGATGACGGCAGGATTCAAACTATCCGACGAATCGAAGAAGCCCCATGTTCGAACAACGGTCATGGTGAGCGCGTTCGCCCGCTGAAAGACCGCTTTGACAGTCGCAGTGTCGCCGCGAGCGGATTGTTCGAGGAGGTAGTACGCGTTCGTTCCGAGAAAGTAGAACGGCTTGTTGCGAAGCAGCAAAGTGTCGTTAGAGCGTGTGACAAACTCAGATGCTTGACCGAAGGCTGAGGATGTTGCAAACAAGAGCACGCCCAAACAACAAACCCGCCTCACAGAAAACTTAGCAGGCGGGTTGCAGTTCTTGTCACTACAGTGCAGAACGCGAACGCGTTTCATGTCGTTACTGTTGGTCCTACTCCCTCCAGCACAACTTGACGAAGTGTCTCTTTGTTGCCAAAGCGCGTCACTGCATCGAGAATCTCTATGCCTGCGAGTTTTCCTTCACTATCATATTCAAGGGCAATGCCCTGACCAATCTCTTGAGTTGTCACTGTTGTTTCGCGAAAGACGATACTCAGTGCATCAACTTCGGCGTCGTAGGCAATTCTCATATCATCTCCTCAATAGTAAAACGTGTACACTGTAATAACGACAATTTCATTTTCTTCTTCAACAAGCACAGGTCTCACTTGCTTCGTTCTGTAGAGCTTGTCGTTCCATACTGAATTGAAAGCAAATTCGCAACGACATTGCAGCCGATGAAGTTCGGCTGGTTCCCAACTTGAAGTTCGGATTGCCTCTTCTACTTCTTCAATAGAGAAACCGCGACGACTAAAATAACTTTTCGCATGCGCGGTCAAGCGAATTGGCTTCATTGTAAATTAGGCTCTCTTGTAAAGATACGCGGCCTCCATCAGCCTCGCGCTCGTCCCGTCATGCAAAGCGAACTTCGCGCCGCTCCATATTGCCGCCGCGCCATATTCCCCTTTCTTATTGATCGCATAGAAGCTCACGTTGAACGACGGCTTCCCATCCTCATCTTTCAGTCGTCGCATCTTGTTGTGGGCAACGATGCGCTTGCATGCGTCGAGGCAGGCTTGTTCGGGAGATTTTCCCTGCCGCATGAATTCGACGATCATAACGCTGCTGCAGTTGATGAGATTTGCCTCCCCGCGCCCCGTGGAGCCGGCTGCCCCGACTTCATTGTCGCAATACAATCCCGCGCCGATAATGGGCGAGTCGCCGACACGCCCCGGGATTTTGAACGCGAGTCCGCTCGTCGTCGTGACACACGAGATGGTTCCCTTCAAATCCACTGCGCTGCAATGAATCGTGCCGGTGTTGCGGAAGAACGGCTCGAAGATTGCTCCGATATTCTTGTCGTTTTCATTGTGAGGCGGGAGCCAGTCATCTTTGGTCGAGAGGTTCTCTTTCCACTTGAGCCATTCTTCGCGAGCCTGATCGGTGAGGAGGTTCTCCTCCTTGAAGCCGTGCGCTTTCGCGAAGCGCAACGCGCCGTCGCCGACGATGAGGACGTGATCGGTGCGCTCCATAACGAGCTTTGCGACCTTCGAAGGATTCTTGATGTTGCGAATCGAAGCCACTGCGCCGCAGCGATGTGTCGGTCCATGCATCACCGCTGCATCCAACTCCACCACGCCGTCTTCATTGGGCAGTCCGCCGTATCCGACGCTTGTATCGTTTGGGTCATCTTCGACAATATTCACGCCTGCAATGACGGCGTCCAACGCGTCGGCGCCTGCGCGAATCATTTCCATTGCTTTGCTTACGGCGGGCAAACCGTTGCCGCTGGCAATAGCGACAAGCTTACCTGTTTGCGGTTGAGTGTGGAGTGCGGCAGGAAGGTGTGAGGCGATTGCAGCGCCCGCGCTGATCGCGGAGGCACGCTGCAAAAACTCGCGGCGAGTCGTCATCGTAGTCTCTCGATAGTTGAACGTGTTGCGCGGGACTTCTGTCCCCCTATGGTGAACGCAACAAAGTAGAGAGAACACACGTGAGAATCAATCGTCTTCTGCCCCCTAAAATCCGATTTAGCCTCACGCAAAGTCGCAAAGCCGCAAAGTTGTTTTGAGAAATTTCTGCAAAGGAGAATTCACCGAATTGGTGAAATGTTTTGAGAACTTCTGCAACAACATGTTCTTTTTCCCTTTCATTCTTCGCGCCTTAGCGTCTTTGCCTGCCTGCCGCAGGCACGGCGTGAGATTTCAATATCGGAATTCAGGTGCCCTCGAAACCTCGATCTGTCACGTGCAACGCTCGGAGAGAAATGACTCCTCGGTGCCTGCCGGCTTATGGCTTTGGTGCCTGTGGTGGAATGGGCGGCACCGGCGCAGACGAGCCCTCCTCGGCAAACAACGTGATGCCCCAGTATTCGGTGTCCTCGGGCGGGTCGCTATTCCAATCGCCGAACGCATGCGAGTCATCCGTCTTGTAGTGAAGAATGTAGCTCCCTTTGTCGAGGATAATGATCGTATTGACCATGCGGTTTTTGCGCGAGCCGCCGGCGTGGCTTGTCATCGAATAGGTCATCTCCCATACCGTGGTGCCGCTCTTCGCGTCCGTAATCCACCCCCAATCCGCCATTGCACGATTCACCCCTTCGCCAAGCGCGTAGACGCGAATCTTCGTCGTTTTATCGAGGGTGAACGTGACTTCCTTCCGTTCATCATCGCGGACGCGCGTCAGTTGCGCGATGATACCTTTCTCTCGCGGGTCGGCGTATGCGCCGACAAGAGAGCGATCGGATTTTTCACCGACGAGCGAGAGAGTTACGCCGTAATGCTCCTGGTCGTACGGCGGGTCTGCATTCCAATCGTTATACGAGTGTGAATCGTCGGTGTTATACTGCACAATGTAACTTCCTTTCGGCAGCGTGATCACCTCGTCCACCAGACGGTTCTTCGACGCCCCGCCAGCATGGATCGTCGCGTCCGGCTCCATTTTCCAGATGCGTGTTCGTGTACGCGCATCGAAAATCAGCGCATAATCCGCCATCTGCCGTTCGTCGTTGTCGCGCTCGCCGAGCGCGTACACACGCACCTTCGCATCTTGCTTGAGAGTGAATCCCTCCCTGCGCGCCTCGTTATCACCCACCTTCGTGAGACTCAGAAACACAATGCCGCGATCGTCCTTGAAGTCAATCGCCTTGAAGCGCGCCTTATCGCGCTCGCTTTTTGCGATGAGGGTAAAGCCGTAGTTCAGCGGATCGGACGGCGGGGCGCAATTCCAGTCCGCCATCGAGTGACTGTTATCCGTCACATAGTACACCGTGTACTCGCCCTTGGGCAACGAAACCTCGCGGCGGCAAACGACATTCTTCGTCGTACCGCCTGCATACTCGCACTCACTCCATTTCATGTCTGCGACGCGCGCGCGGTCGCTATTGTTGATAATCCAACCGTAATCCACCAGCTCATAATCGCCGCGCAAGCCCTCTCCCAACGCGTACACACTCAGCGTCGTCGGCTCACTCAGTGCGAAACTCTTACGGATGTATTCATTCTCACCAACCTTCGTCGCCTTCAGTACCACGTTGGGAAAATCCTTCGGCGGCGCAAACTTCGCGATGCCCGATGAAGCCTTCTCATCAACCAAGACATCAATGCCCCAGTTCTTGGAGCGCCGCATGAATTCATTGCGAATATCATCATCATCGAACCAACTGCTGAACCATCCCTCGAACCATTTCCTCACCCCCTTGCTGGACGACCTTCGCTCGCCGAAATTGAACAACGTGTTCTCGCGATGGTCAACATTCATCCCGATGTTCTTGAATGTCGAGATGTACGTAAACGTCGCCGCCGCAAAATAGATTTCGAAACTTCCTCGCTCTAGCGTCACCTCTCCGTCGAATGTGCGATCGTCGCCTGCGCGCGAGGTGTTGTCACGATTCATTTCCCACACGACTTGGCGCGTGTCCGCGTTCAAGACCCACGCGTACGCGTACAGTTCACCCTCGCGACGCTTCTTCGAGCGGTCATCTCCCGTGGCGCAAGAGCTTCCCGCCGCGCCGCGCGCAACAAACCGAAACGTCGTCCTCCGCGGCACCTCGATGCCGGCGTACTTCAATTCCGTTTTGCTCATGTCGCGCAGCGAAACGACGGTTTTCTCTCCCGCCTGCGCAAACGCGACGAAGAGCGCCACTTGAAAAAGAACTGCCCCGGAGCGAATCATAATCTACCCGACTGTTTTAGAGAATCCTCTGCAACCTGTTACGCCTGCTAAGTTCTTTTGTTGCAACCTGTTGGGAATTTATCGTAATTGAAGCAGATGTTCCACTCACCATGCTAACAACTTACCCCATAATGAACTATTGGGGCTGCAGACGGACTACAACGTCTCTTGATTCTCTGCGCCGCGGGAAGCGAACTGCTTCGTGGTTACTCATGCGGCATCCGCCCGCATGCCGCCAACGCGCGCCTCTCACGTGGAGCACTGCAACGAGAACAACGCCAGCAACGGTCTCGCAAGTGCTTGAACCCTGAACCCTGAACCCTGAACCCTGAACCCCGAACCCGAAACGATGCACGACCTCGCGATAGAAATCACCGACCTCGTCAAAATCTATAGAAGCAAATCGAAAGGGCACATCCGCGCACTCGATGGCTTGAGCCTCACCGTCTACTCCGGCGAAATCTTCGGCCTGCTCGGACGCAACGGCGCAGGCAAGACCACCCTCCTGCGCATTCTTACCACACTCATCCCCCCGACGAGCGGCAGCGCCCGCGTGCTCGGTTTCGATGTCCGGCACCAAAGCCTCGACGTACGAAACACCATCTGCGCCGTGCTGCAAGAGAACGCCCTCGAACAATTTCTTTCGGTGAAAGACAACCTGCTGACGTTTGCGCGCTTCCATGCACTTCCTCGCGAACAGCGCGAGCGCCGAGTAATGCAGGCCATCGAGCAGTTCGGCCTAACGGAGCACATCAACACAAAGGGCATGGACCTGAGCGGCGGCATGAAGCGGCGCTTGCAAGTCGCAAAAGTCTTCATGGTGGATAAACCCATCGTCTTCCTGGATGAAGCAACAACAGGCATGGACCCCATCAACAAACGCGCCGTTCTCGAAGCGATTCGCACACAAGCGAAGAACGGTCGCACCTTCTTTCTGACGACGCACATCTTGCAGGAAGCAGAAGAACTCTGCGACTCCATCGCGATGATTGATAAAGGAAAAATCATCGCGCGGGGAGATGTCAACACCATCAAATCACTCGCATCGAAAGTATTCGAAATTAGCGTCACGTTCGAGTCGCTCACCGATAACGTCGTCGAGCGACTCCGGTCGCTCTCGCCCCTGCGCTTCGAACAGAAAGGCAACGGCATCGAGATGTGCGTGAAACATTTCGACTCGGCTCTGCTCAGCGCCATCGCCGAGATTTCCCAAGCGGCAGGCGTCGTGCACTTTGAAGTCAACGGCGGAACACTGGAGGACGCGTTCGTCGAGCTCCTTGGCACAGATGCAGCCGACAAATCCTAAACCCTGAGCTTGAAGCCATGAACATGATTTACGCCGTTATGTATCGCGAATTCCGCATTCGCCTCACGAGTTTCGTCTGGGCGTTCTTCGACCTCGTCATGCCGCTGATCTATTTGCTGATGTTCGGTGTCGGGTTAGACCGCGCATTGTCGGGAGGGGTCGTCGCACACGAGACGACGCTGAACTACCAGTCGTTCTTCCTCGCAGGCGTTCTTTCGATGGCGTGCTTCGGCATCGCCATCAACACTTCGTACGGATTCTTCGTTGACCGCGACAACGGTATTTTCTATGAGTTCCTCACCTACCCCATGACACGCAGCGAATTTCTCATCGGGAAAATCGTTTTCAATTGTCTCCTCTCGGTGCTTCAATCCATCATCACGATTTCTGTCGGTGTGCTGGTGTTCGATGTGCACGTCGAGTGGTCGCGGGCATGGCTCACCGCTGCAGGCATCGTCCTTGGAACCGCCGGTTGGTTTTTCTGTCTGGCGGTGCTCGCGCTGCGCGTCCGTCGCAGCGACACATTCAACACACTGCTGAACATCGTCTATTTCGTGCTGATGTTCGCCAGCAGCATGTTCTATCCGATCGAGCAACTGCCCGGTGTGTTGAAGTGGATTTCGTATGTGAACCCGCTGACCTGGCACACGGACGTGCTGCGCTACGCCATCCTCGGCGTCGGCGCTCCGCACATGATTGTGCTGGAGGCAATCGCGTTCGGCGTGTTCCTCCTCGTCTCGTTTTGGTTCGCTGTGCGGACGTTGCAGTATCGCGTTGTGGAGTAGCGGGTGACTGTCCTTGGGACGGAGTGTGTGCGCTGCTATCACTTACCTTCGTTGTTTTTCCCTATGCTTTTGTTTAGTTTGAAAGCAAGACAACGCGCGCTGTTATGCAACTCTTCAAAGACAAAATCGCGCTCGTCACGGGAAGCACGGGCGAAGGTATGGGACGCAGCATCGCGTTCACGCTGGCGCGTGAAGGCGCAAAAGTCGTTCTCAACTACGGCACGGGACATCCGAACAATGCACACGCCGCGGAGAAAGTGTTAGAGGAAATGCGCGCGCTCGGCGGCAAAGGCTACGCATTCAAAGCCGACACCCGCGAGGAAGACGAAGTGAAAGCGATGATCGAGGGAATCATCACGCTGTACGGCAAGATTGATTTTCTGATCTGCAATCACGGCGGCGACTATGCGCCGAAGGATATTACGACCATCGAACACGAGCACTGGCGCTCGGTCGTCAAGGCAGAGGTGGATGGCTTGTTCTATTGCATCAAGCACGCACTGCCGCACATGCGCCGCGCGCACGCGGGACGTATCATCGCCGTGAGTATGGCGGGTGCAGAGCATTTCGTTTCGCCGCCGTACGACTACAATCTTGGGAAAGCCGGTCGGAACGCACTCATGAAAGCCGTTGCCGTGAACGAGATCGAGAACGGCATCACCTGCAACATCGTCGCACCGTCACAGACCCCGCGGTACACGATGCGCCAGGCAGTGGAGGCAGTGAAGCATTCGGCAGCCTGGAAAAAACGAACCGGTGTGCAGCCGCAAGATGTTGCCGAGGTGGTTCGTTTTCTCTGCTCTGACGAGGCGAAGTTCATCACGGGCAGCGTAATTCAATTTGCGGAGGGGAAGAGGGGAAAGCTGCAGTTGAATTGAGTGGGCGGTTGTCAAAAAGAAGAAACTTCGATGTTTGAGATTCTTTGTTCAATTCGGTATTCAAAAAGAACTGTCGAATGTCGAACATCGAATAATGAATAACGAAGTTACAGAGGTTGCCGTGGAGAAAGCGGCTTAACGAGAGAAGACAATGCGCGAGTATTTGGATTTAGTCGAACACGTTCTCACACACGGCACGTACAAGCCGAACCGCACGGGCGTTGATACGATCTCGTGCTTCGCTCAACACTATCAAGTTGACTTGAGCAAAGGGTTCCCGCTCCTCACGACGAAGAGGGTGAATTTCAAATCCATGCTGCATGAAGTGTTGTGGTATTTGTCGGGCGAGGATCACATTCGGAATCTACGTCAGCATACGAAAATCTGGGACGCGTGGGCGGATGAGAACGGCAATCTCGAAACGGCGTACGGACGATATTGGCGGCGATTCCCGAGCGCGCAAGTGAATCCCGCGACGGGAACGTACGAAGTTGTCGAAGTGGATCAGATCGGAAAGATCATCGAGCTGTTGAAAACGGATCCGAACTCGCGGCGCATGGTGGTGACGGCATGGGAACCGGGCAACGCGCTCACCAGTAAGCTGCCGCCCTGCCATTACACCTTCGCGTTCAACGTTCAAGGAACGAAATTGAACTGCCATCTCACGCAGCGCTCGGGCGATATTGCACTCGGCATCCCGTTCAATCTTGCCGCTTACTCGCTGCTCACGCAAATTCTCGCGCAAGAGTGCGGCTTCGAGCTGGGCTTCTTCAGTCACACGATCGTTGACGCGCATATCTACGTGAATCATATTGACGGCTTGAAAGAGCAACTGAAGCGCACGCCATTGCCTCTGCCGCGACTCGAAATCGCAAAGAAACACATTGACGAATTGCAGTTCGAAGATTTTTCGCTGATCGGGTACGAGGCGTACGAGCCGATCAAGTTTGAAGTCGCGGTGTAACCGGCAGAAAAAGAGAACCACAGATTTCACCGATTGTCACGGATTTGTTTTGAAGGAAGTCGTTCACAAGAAAGTCTTGAGTGAATCTCTGTGTGAATCCGTGAAAATCCGTGGTTCTGAATCGGTTGCTGAGCCATGACGCTCGCCATCATTGCGGCCATTGGAAAGAATCGCGTCATCGGGAGAGGTGGCAAATTGCCGTGGCATATCTCGGAGGACTTGAAGCGCTTCAAGCGCCTCACGACCGGTCACGCGGTGTTGATGGGACGGAAGACGTTCGAGTCCATTGGCAAGCCGCTTGTCAATCGCCGCAATGTCGTCATCTCGTCGAAGCAGATTCCGCATGTCGAAACGTACCCTTCGGTTGATGCGGCGTTGAAGGGGCTTGCCGATGAAGAGAAAGTGTTCGTCATCGGCGGCGGACAGGTCTATGCCCAACTGCTCGATCGGGCGGACGAGTTGTATCTTACGCTCGTTGACGTTCGTGTTGAAGGCGATGTGTTTTTCCCTCCGTATGAGCATCTGCTTGGGAAGCGCTTTGCGCTGGTGCGTCACGAGGCGCATGATGGGTTTGCGTTCGCGGACTACGTGCGTGTGCAGGGAAGCGCGGTAGAGGCATGAGCGAAGGAATGCGACTGCACTTCTGACGATGTAGACTGCTCGGTTTCGCGGCACAGCAGCGCCTGACCACGACGCAGACTTTCTGCAGCCCCATCAAACACCCTTAGCCCCCTCCGTGCCGTTCTTGTAACTCAAACCGCATTTGGTTAAAATGGTGAACAAAATTTCTACCTAACCATTTCTATTTAACCACATCAGGAGTTAAGAGTCCCTATGCAGTTCCCCATGAGGTTTACCGCGGGCATGTTGCTGGTATCTGCGGGTGTGTTGATGAGTTGTTCACCGAAGGCGAGCGAAGTTGTTGTCGCGAAGATCGGCAACAGTGCTGTGTCGCTGAGTGAGTACGAGAGTATGTATTTGAAAAGCGCGGGCACGCGCGAGCAGGCTGCAGCGGCGCCGCAGGAAGAGCGTGAGCGGTTTCTGGATTTGCTCACGAAGTTCAAACTGAAATTGAGCGACGCGTATGATCAGGGGTTGGACAAGCGCGCCGATATCAAAAGCGAGATTGCACAGTATAAGGGGAGTCTTGTCGCGTCGTTTCTGACGGAGCGCGAGGTGAATGGTCCCGGCATCAAGCGGATGTATGAGTTGCGGCGGTACGAAACGCGTGCGAGCCACATTTTGCTGCAGCTTGCGCTGAACGCGGAGCCGCAGGATTCGGCGCGGGTGTACAAAGCAGCGTACGAGATTATCGCGGCGCTGAAGGCGGGCGCGAACTTCGAGTCGCTCGCCGTTGCGCAATCCACCGATCCTTCGGTGCACCAAAACAAAGGGGACTTGTATTATTTCACGGGCGGTCAGATGGTGCCGGAGTTCGAGGAGGCGGCGTTTGCGATGAAAGTGGGCGAGATTTCGACGAAACCTGTGCGCACGCAGTACGGGCTGCATATCATCAAAGTCGTTGACAGGCGGCTCGCGCCGGGTGAAGTGAAGGCGAGCCACATCATGATTCGGTTCGAGCGGCAAGACCCGTCACCGGAAGATACGCTCGCTGCATACGCAAAAATCAAACTGATTCAGGATAGCATCAAAGCCGGCGTTGACTTTGCGGAACTGGCGATGCGCAATTCGGGCGATCCCGGCTCGGCGCCGCGCGGCGGCGACTTGGGGTGGTTTTCACGTCGGCGGTGGATTCAGCCGTTCGACGAAGTCGCGTTCACGCTGAAGCCCGGACAAGTGTCGGATATCGTCCGCACGATCTACGGCTATCATCTGATCAAGTGTTATGAAACGAAGCCGCCGAGGACATTCGAGGAAGCGAAGAAGGACAACCAACAGGCGTTTCAGCAGACGCGTTTTCAAGCGGATTACAACAAGTTTTTGGATCGGCTGAAGACGCAAGTGCAGTACAGTGTTGACCAAGGTGTGCTCGACAAGTTTGCCGTTGCGTTCGATTCATCGAAGACGGCGAGCGACAGCGCGTGGGCGGCGCCCGTGCCTGCGGAGCTTCGCAAGCAGGTTTTGTTCAAGTTCGGACAGCGCGGCGTTTCTGTTGACAGCACGTTGGCAATTATGCGATCACGGCCCGATATGGCTTCGATACCGCTGAACGCGGCCTCAGTGCGACAGAACGTTGACAAGATTGGCGAGCAGCTTGTGTTCCAAGTGCGCGGCGAAACGATCGAAAAGGATTACCCGGAGTTCGCTGCGATCATGAAAGAATACACGGATGGAATTCTGTTGTATCAGATCGAACAAGAGCGCGTCTGGGGAAGAGTCGCGGTGAACGATACGGTGTTGAAAGACTATTTTGAGAAGAATCGCGACAAGTTCATGTGGCCCGACCGCGTGGACTTTACCTCCGCTTCGTTTCTCAGCGATTCCGTTGCGCAGATTGCTCATGCGCGCATCAAAGGGGGGAAATCGTTGGAACAGGTTTTTGCACAGGACTCCGCGTTCATGAAGAAGCCGATTACGTACGAGACCTCGTTTGTCCAAGGAGCGGCGCGGCTCTCCGCTGAAGCGACAACGTTCGCAACGAGTATCGCTGACGATTTGCTCGGCGAGGATAAGGAGAAACTGAAGACCATGAAAGGTCCACAGATCCTCCCGCTGCGGATGCAGGCAACTATCTATCGAGACACGGCGTCGAAGAAGAACATGACGCTTGCGACGCAGCGCACGTTGGAAATCCAACGAGTCATGAAATCGCTCGGTGTTGGCAAGCGCAACGTTTCGATTTACGAAGTGGACCTCGCGCCGCTGCAAGCGATTCCCGATTCAGCCGAGAATGCGGCGCGGAAGCGCAGGGAGGCTCGCGCGGAGCGCGCAAAAACGCTCGACAAGCTGCGTTTGGAAATCATCGGCAAGCGGTCGTGGTTCGTCGGCAACGTGGAGAATCAGATTCTGCCAGTGACGACGGATGAGCGGACGTACAAAGCGGACTCCGTCGCAGTCGGCGCGTACTCGCAGCCGTTCAACTACAAGGGCAATCTCACGATCATTCGCTTGAACAAAAAGGATCCGCTTCGCCGCAAGACGTATGAAGAGGCGGGAACGGAAGTGTCGAGCGCGTTTCAGGAATACGAATCGAAGCGGCTCGAAAAAGTCTGGCTCGACGAGTTGCGCGCCAAGCGTCCCGTGGTCGAATACAAGGAAGCGTTGAAGCACGCGTTTGCTCCTGCGAAGTAAATGGATACTCGTCCTCGCGCTGGCGCTGTTGTTCTTTGGAAGCTGCACGAAGACGACAACGACGAAACCGTACGTCGCACGCGTCGGCGACGCAATCTTGACGAACGAGGAACTTGAGGAAGCCGGCGCCGATACAACGGAGCAGGCGCGGCGGCGGTTTATCAGTCAGTGGGTTGATGCGCAGTTGTTGTATCGAGAAGCGGCGCGCAGTGGATTCGTCGAGAGCGATGAAGTCAAGCGACGAGTCGAGGAAACCAAGCGCCAGCTTGCGGTGACTGCCTTCCTCGAAAAAGAGGTGTACGGCAACGGCGCAGAGATCTCCGACGACGATGCGCTGGATGAATTCAACAAGAATCGCAGCGCGTATCGTTTGCGTGAAGACGTCGTGCAGCTCAGCTACGTGATCTTCGACGATCGCGACGCCGCAAACACGTTCCGCTCGAGACTGCTGCGCGGCGCGAAGTGGGACGAAGCGCTCCAGAGCGTTTACGCGGATGAAGCGATGAAGAGCCAAGTGCTGCGCGCCGCATCGAGCGCCTATTTCACGCAGGCCATGCTGTTTCCGGAGGAACTCTGGAAGATGGCGCGGGCGTTGAGTAAGGAAGATGTCTCCTACGTTGTCCGGACGCGGGCAGGCTATGTCGTTGCGGTGGTGCACGGCGTGCGGCGGCAAGGCGAGATGCCGGATTTCGATTACGCGAAGCATGAAATCAAGGAACGGCTCTTGATAGAGGCACGAGCCCGGAAATACGAAGCACTGTTGGCAGCGCTGCGCGAAAAATATGATGTCGAGGTGCACTTGCGCGGGTTCGATACGACGACCGTCGTTCGAGAATAGTAAGACATGTTGAGGAATCAGTGGAAAGCATTCGAAGCATGGGAATGAAGAACGTTATTGCTCTGCTCTTTGCCGCGGCGAGTATCGCGTCCGCGCAAACACTTGATCGCGTCGTTGCGGTTGTAGGCGATGAGTGGATTCTGGAATCGGAGTTGAACGCGCAAACGCAGTTCTATGCGCTTGCCAATCGGATTGATCCTGCCACGCCGGGACTGCGCGAGCAACTGCTCCAAAACATGATCAGCGAGAAACTCATTCTCGCGAAAGCCATCGAAGACAGTGTGACTGTCACAGAAGATGAAGTGACGCAGCAGTTGGACGCCGTGCTGCAGCAGCGCATTGCGCAAGCCGGTTCCGAGGCGAAGCTCGAGGAAGCGTACGGGATGCCGCTTTCGCGCATCCGGCGCGAGTTTCGCGACGACATGAAGAAGAATTTGCTGACGCAAAAACTGCAGCAGCAGCGCTTCGGCAATGCGCACATCGGCAGAATCGAAGTGGAGGAATTCTACAAAACGTACAAAGACAGCTTGGGCGAGGTGCCGGAGGAAGTCGAGCTTGGCCACATCTATGTGAGACCGAAGTTCGACGACGCTGCGAAGCAGGCTGCGCGCAAGAAGTTGTCCGCGTTGATAGACAGCTTGAAAGCCGGAGTCGCGTTCGACGAGTTGGCAAAACGGCATTCGCAGGACCCCGGCTCAGCCTCATCTGGCGGTGACCTCGGATTCGTGCGGCGAGGGTTGTTCGTGAAGGAATTCGAAGCCGCAGTGTTTGGACTCAAGGAAAACGAGCTATCCGGAATTGTCGAGACGGATTTCGGCGTCCATGTTATTCAGCTCCTTGAGCGACGTGGAGACGCAGTGCGCGCACGGCACATCCTGCTCCGCATCGAGCGCACACCAGCGAGCGACGATACGACGATCGCGTTTTTGAAATCGCTGCGCGAACGAATTATTGCCGGCGCAAATTTCTCAGAGCTTGCGACAAAATATTCCGAAGACAAAGAAACACAAAGCATCGGCGGCAACTTGGGCGTGCTTGAGTTAGGACAGTTGCCGAAAGACTTGCAAGCCGTCGTCGAGCCGATGAAGGCTGGCGACATCAGCGAGCCTGCTAAGCTCACCTTCGGGAGCCAGTACGGCTACAGCATCGTCTGGCTGAAGCGAAGA
The DNA here is from genome assembly GCA_964444145.1 of uncultured Chitinophagales bacterium. Taxonomy (GTDB): domain Bacteria; phylum Bacteroidota; class Ignavibacteria; order UBA10030; family UBA6906; genus CAADGV01. Next base: position 3,582 of record CAYUFU010000031.1, on the reverse strand, counting down.
ATCCCCGCACACAAAGCGACGCTCGAACAGGATTACAAGCGCATCGAAACCGTTGCGAGCAACTACAAGCGGCAGAAAGAATATGCCGCGTGGCTCGATGAGTTGAAGAAAAAAATCTATTGGGAGTCGCGGTTGTAACAATGTGGCCATAGTGAACGAAGTCGAACTATGAAACTGAAAGCCTCGTGATGAACGGGGCTTTTGCGTTTTAAGGGAAGTTCTCACGGCGACCAGTAGCTTATCCTTGGGACCTTTTCGAGGGCGGCCAGAGGACCAACACGTCGGGGTCGTTTCTGTGCGCTGTGACAATACAAGATCCCGATCTCAGTCACGGTGCGGAAGCACAAACAGAGTTCGTATAAATTTCTATTCTCCCCGCCAGTTGATTTCCCGTGAGTTGACTTTACTCTGAACTTTGCAGATACTCCAATTGCGATTCGTATCTTCCGCTTTTTCCAGAAGGGATGTTTGATGAAGTTCTTCGCGAATCTGATTGTGGTACTCTCGATTCAGTCCGGCATCTGTGCCCAGCCTACGTTTACATCGTCATCCCCAAATCTGGATAGCTGTAATCTGAATTGGACCCAACCACGCCAATTATCGTTCGACACGCTGAACGTCAGCTGGCCGCAGATTCACCGAAACGGGGACACCGTCTTTGTGCTTTGGATTCGCGGGGACTTTCGCGGATTAGGCGTGGGGTACACGCGTAGCACGGATGGTGGTATCACATGGTCCACTCCACAAATGCTCATTGAGCCGACACGTAATAACAATACCTCCGCAGTGTACTCAGCCTCCAGCGGCAATTGGATTTATGTTGCATGGAATGGCTGCGAGCCCTGTTGGCCCGATCCAAACACAAGGGATCAAATACGCTTCCTCAGAAGTTCAGATTTTGGTGCTTCGTGGTTTCCACAGCAAGATCTTGGTAAGACGTTCACTGGACAGGTTGCGGCAATTGGTAATCGAGTGTTTATCAACTATGCGGACAGTTCCTTCGAATATCGGGTGATGTGCTCCGATGACAACGGCGCTAATTTCGTTGCTCTATCTCCCGTCCCCTATATCTTGAGTCGCAAACTCTTCAAGGGATTTGTTGCAACCGCGAACACTCTACATGGACTGATTGACCAACCATTGCAGGTAACCGGTAAGAATGTTGCTGTTTACTATCGCAGTTCCGATCGCGGCCAGACATGGGATACTCCGCGTGTTCTTTCGACCATTGACAACTACAACAAACGGGTAAACGACCTCTCCGCAGCCAATGATAATGTATATGCTGTTTGGACGGACGGCAAGTACGGCGGATTTCTTTTCACAGGCACCGTGTTGTCCCGCCGCAGCCTCGATGGTGGCGTGACATTTGAACCCGAACAGATCCTTTCATCAAACAATACATTTCGTTACAGCGCGGATTCCCGTGTTTCCACGGTAACAGTCAGCTGGGATTCTGACGAGGACGGAAGTGGTATCTATTCGCACGTTTACTACACAGTCAGTCGAAACAGCGGATTGAGCTTCTGCTCTCCTCCCCGCCGAATCGAACAGACATTCTTTACCACAGAGGCACCGGATGTCGCTGCTGGGCAGAATCTCCTACTTGCGGCGAGCTGGAGAGACAGCGGAGCTTTTGTTCCAAGCAGAATCTTCTTTGCTCGATCAGAGAATCTCACGGGTGTTGCAGAGGAAGGAAAAACTATCCCTACTGAGTTCTCGCTCGCCGATCCATTTCCGAACCCATTCAACCCCACAGTTACAATACGATACTCGATTCCGGAACCGAGGCTCGTATCAATTGATGTCTACAATCTCTTGGGTCAGAAGGTACGGGCACTCCAACTTCAGCAGGATATGCCAGGAACTCACCGAGTGGAGTGGAATGGCAGAGATGATGCAGGGCGTGCGCTGCCAAGTGGAGTGTACCTGGTTCGTGTTAATGCCGGAAATCGTTTCTTGCACAAAAAGGTGATCTACCTCAGGTAGAGTTCCCGTTCACTGGCATTCAAAGAAAGGAGTCCATCACTATGCGCACAAGAATTATTACCATCATGCTTCTTGTCTCGCGCATCAGCGTGGCGCAATTTCAGTTCGAGGATAGTCCTTGGTATGCAGCACGCGTGCGGGATATTGCGGTTGGGTACAACAACGGCATCTCTGTTATCTACGCTGTGAACATGTCGGGCGGGTACCTGACCACTAGGTCCTTAGTCAAGTCAACAGACGGGGGTGAAATATGGCAGCACATTCACTCAGTTCAAAATCCTGTTAGTGTTGCAACACGAAGGGATAATCCCGACATCGTGTTCGTATCGACTAGCGATGTCGGAATTCTCAAGAGCACTGACGGCGGGTCGAATTGGACGGTAGTGTACCCGGGTTTCGTCGCACGACGTATTGCAATTGCCCGAAGCAACCCGAATTTTGTTTTCGCGGGATCGTACTTCCCGTACGCGGATCCGCCCTACAACTCTCATAGCCTCCACTTTAGCAACGATGGCGGGAACACTTGGGGACGTGACTTCGCGTTTGGTTTTCAGACAAGCGTCACGAGCCTCGTGTTTCACCCAACTCTACCTGTATTCTATGTTTCCGGCGTAGGATATGGTGCGGCACAGGATAAGGGTATCTGGAGAAACTATCAGCCTGTTACCGAGGGGTTGCCAAACGAACAGATTGCCACCGTGGCAATGCAAGACGATAACCCCTCCGTTCTGTACGCAGGAACGATCTCTGTCTATGGCGAACAAGAGCCAGGCGAGTTTAGGAACAACGTTTATCAAAGCCAACCGGATCATATCTACAAGTCCACCGACGCGGGGAACACGTGGAGCGTTTGCGGCAACTTCTATGCATCCGGGATTGCTATTGATCCAAACAACAATCAAGTAGTTTTTGTGGCGAATGACGCAGGGATGAACCGAAGCACGAACGGTGGAAGTAGTTGGACGCCGAGCACCACGGGCATCAGAGATTTGAATATGATGTCCCTTGTCTCCGACACCTCACGTGGAGGAGCCGTGTTCACTGGCACTTACCATTCCTTATATCGAAGTGCCAACGCCGGATCAAATTGGGAGGAAATGACGCGTGGGATCGAGAAGCCGCCTTCTCGAGGGATAGCAGTCACCTCAGGGAATACGGTCACAGCATCAGGTCGGAGCAGACATGGCGAATTTTATGACGTGTGGATTGGAACAATTCACAAGAGGGGTACCTCCTCAAGCAACTGGGCAACAACTTTCCCCAACTCCGGTTTCGATACGGACATCTATCATTCCGCAACGTGGAACGCGTCGGAAGCTGCGAGCGGCGTGTACTTCGCGCGGTTTACTGCAACGGATGTGAATGGTAATGTGAAACTCTCGAAGGTCAGCAAGCTGATTCTCACAAAGTGAAAATACAAACGAGGATCAATATCGCCAACGCCTCAATTGCAAGCGGCTAAGCGATTCGATATTGATGTCCGTTTTGTTCTTCAGAAAAGTTGCATCCGTACGGACGGGGCAATGCCTCGTCCGCATGGTGAGGCAACACTCCCCGCGCAAGGACACGCCGGTGACGTGGCCCTACACAAAT
>CAYUFU010000030.1:33786-36906 GCA_964444145.1 uncultured Chitinophagales bacterium | reverse complement strand
GCTCGCATCCCATTGAACTTCGTGCTCGCCCGAATCTCGCACTTCATTGACTAGCATCGCCACTTCGCGTCCCAACACATCGAACACGCGCAGCGAAACGAATTCGCGATGCGGCAGGTGAAACCTGATCGTTGTCGTTGGGTTGAAGGGGTTGGGATAATTCTGCTCCAATCGAAACTCCCTTGGTGTTGCCGCGTCTTCACTCGCGAATGTAATGTTCGAGACGCGGCAGAAGACTTGCCGAGTGCGAGTCGTGTCACCCTCGCCCGGAAATGCAGCGCCGCCTGGCGAGGGATCTTCTTGCCATACCAGATTCGCTTGCCCCGCGGCATTCCAGCGCGACATACTTGGATAGCGCTCATCAAGAAGTCGAGTACCTGAAAGATTCAACGGAATTGCCCAGGTGCTTCCGCCGTCTGTTGAGCGAACAAAGAACACATCGCTGTAGTTGTAGCCTCTGCTCGAAGTGTCGGAACGAAACGCTTGGAAACCAAGCACGATCGTCGTTCCTGAGATGCCGATTGTGGGGTAGCCCATGCTGAGATGGCGACGTTGCGTTCTGTTCAAACTATCAACCATTCCCGATACCACATGTCGTGGCACTGCGAGCACGGCTCCTGTTCTTCGGCTCCAAAACGCAATCGCTGCGCCGTCGTTACCGATAGGGTGTATGTTTGTTACAGAGAATGCAACAACGACTTCGTTATTCAAGTACACAAAATCAATGGACGATCCAAGTGCAAACGTATCTCCGCCGATGACTATGGGAAGTGGAAAAAGCAACGTGTCCGTCCATGTGAGGCTGCCAACGTACGATTCATATAGTCGGACCGAGTTTTGAGCCGAATAGACCAAACCAATCCGGGCGCTGTCGTTTGATTCGAGCACATAACGTGAGCTACAGTCAGAGAGAGGAAGTCCGAGCCAGGGCGTAAAACTCACCATGTCTCTTGTACCCGTCACATAAATGCCGCATGCACTCGAGCGCGATGCAGCAATTACTATCGAGCCATCCGATACCCCCGCAACGTCCGGTACAATTGGTTCATCGTTTCCAAAAGACGGCGGTGCATTCAGTTCGGAAAATGCTCCGCTGCCCTCTGGTGAATCAACGTATGCGATTGATCGAAGACCATTTCCTGGGTCGTTGTGGTTTACGATGACTGGCGAGCCTGCATTGGGTCCTCGCAGCAAGTCTAAGCTTGGAAAGCTTGAACGCCGTGCCGGTATCCAGACGTTTGAAAAGTTCTGCCACGTCTGGCCCCCATTCGAACTGTAGGCATACGCAGTGCGCCGGCTGTTGTTGATGTTGGTTGAATCGTGAGCAAGCATGTAAACGACATGAATTCGTCCGTTTGCTGGATTCACGCGAATGTATTGGCAGGTGTTATTCGTTTGATAATCGTAGAATCCCTGAAGAGTCGTATATGTTCTGAAAATCGTTTGCGCATGGGCGTTGATAATGCAGAGTATTACGACGGCGGCTAGGCGATTGAGATTCTTCACGACGAGCCTCCTTTCTGAATGTACGATTTTGATCTCGGGGCTTGAATGGAATTGCACAAGGTAGAGTCGTGCGGAGAAAGAAGAGGGGAAGGAAGTATCGAACTACCAGCCAAAACGACCTCGATGAAGTTGTTGTCCGAGGGAGGGTACTTCTAAAAAGGCCTCACCAAAAGGTACGACTATATCTGAATAATGTCAATATGAGAATCGGCGGCGCGTGTAGTTCGCGACGCCGATTATTCCCTTCACACAACTTAGCGGAGGAGCAGCATCCGCTTTGTTATTGTCGTGCCGCCAACTGTCATGCGATAAAAATACGTTCCGCTCGGCAAATTGTCCGTAGAGAAAGTTACGGCGTGCTCGCCGGAGGAGAGTGCCCCGTTCACAAGTGTCGCGACCTCTCGTCCTAAGATATCGAACACCTGAAGGGAGACGGTTCTGCTTTGGGAAGATGTCCCTTCAGGTATGCTGAAGAGTATTTTGGTAGTCGGGTTGAATGGGTTCGGATAGTTCTGTTCCAGCGCGGGTGTTAAAGGTTTCGTTTCTACATCCTTCACACGTGTCGGCGATGCTGGGAAGAACATCTCGAGCGCATTGTCTATGTGTGCGCGCCAGTTGCCCCAGCTATGACCCTCGTGATACTCCTCGTACCGATAGACGTAGCCTTTCGATTGAAGGATCGGGATGAAGCTTCGCACCAGCGGAATGAGCTGTGCAATGTCGTATGTTCCGAGATCGAGATACAATTTCAAACTTAAGCGCGGTGAATTCTGAAATCCTGTCGAAATGGAGGAGATGATGTTGCTCGATTGCGCGGCAACGTTGCCGAAGGTATTCGAGTGTGTGTACGCAAGCCACAGAGCGATATTCCCCCCGTTCGATGCGCCGAGCGTTCCCCGAGCCGACGGGTTGCGTCGCGTGCGGTACCGCGCATCAATGTATGGCATCAATTCGTTCACGATGAAGTTCGTGAATTGCGTCATCTGATTCCCTGCATACTCCGCCGTGCGATTTACCGGCGGTACGAATACCCCGATGATCGGCTTGATTCGGTTCTGCGAGATCAGATAATCAATCACATTGTTCGCTTGTGCAAGCGTAACGTATTCAAGCCCGTCGTGAAAAAGCATCACGCCGAAACTATCGCTTGATGACTCGTAGCCCGGCGGTGTGTAGATGCGAATTGTTCGCGCGTTGCCAAGGTTTGTGCTGAAGAACGTCGTGTCGCGCAACGCGCCGTGAGGTATGCTTGGATAGTATTGAATTTCCGGCGCTGTGATGTAGGCAGGCATTCGCAGTTCTGAGTTTGGACCAAATCCACCGGAGACCGTATATGGATTGCGAGGATCGAGAATCCACGTATTCCCATTCAACACAAACTTGTAATCAAGCCGCGCATCGGATTCGAATGTGCGCGTGTGATACCACAAGTCCGTTGTTGAGAGCCGCGTCATGGGGAAGGCGCTCGTACTCCAACCATTTGCGTCGCCGGGAACACTTGCGCTCGTTGCGCTTCCGCGATAGAGGAAGTGGACGGTCGTGCTCCCCTCGATGAGAGGAAACTGCGGAACGGCAATCATGAAACTGTCAACGAGTGTCCCTCGCAAGGTTTCC
>CAYUFU010000030.1:0-33686 GCA_964444145.1 uncultured Chitinophagales bacterium | reverse complement strand
TCCAGCGGCTCGTCCTGCGCGGTGATATCGGTCATTGGTTGCGAGTGCTTCCACGATTTTTTCCTTCGCAAGCGCGCGCATAATCGTAAAAAACTATATCTCACGGTGACTATTATCATTATTGTCACTTCTACACTTTACCATATTGGATTGAAGAAAATACTTTAGTAGCATTGCGATGACTAATCATCAATTCATTCACACACATCTCTGGGGGGATACCACAATGAAACTTAACCGAATGGTTGGATGCCTTTTGGTTACGCTTTCCGTACTCGTTGCACACCACGCGCAGTCACAGACCTGGGAGCGCCAGTTCGCGACAGCACCCACATCGAACTTTGCTTCGGTGCAATTTCTTGATGGTCAGAATGGATACGCAAGCGGCACATCCGGCACAGTGTTCAAGACCTCCAACGGTGGTGCGACTTGGGCAGTGAAGCCGTGTGGAACATCGGCGCACTTGAAGGATCATCACTTCATCAGCGCATCGTTGGGCTGGGCAGTCGGCGCAAACGGCGCCATCATCAAGACAACAGACGGTGGTACAAGTTGGTCGTCGCAGGTGAGCGGGACTACAGCGCAACTCAATTGGGTGTACTTTGCGGACAATCAAGTTGGGTATGCCGCAGGAGCAAGTGGGACATTCCTCAAGACCACGAACGGCGGAACGACATGGACGAACCTCGGTACTCCGACAACGGCAAACATCGAGAACGGTTGGTTCACGAGCGCGACCACAGCTCACGTAGTATGCAGCGATGGAACAATCCTCCGAACGACAAATGCCGGAGCGTATTGGCAAACCCAATATGTGAACATCCCCTATAACCTTCGATCCGTTCATTTCGTTAGCACCACCAATGGCTGGGCGGTGGGCGCGAACGGAAGAGTCAAGCGCACAGTGACCGGCGGCGACGTTTGGTACGTGCAAAATGCCGGGACGACGCAACAGTTGAACGCCGTCTATTTTCCGCATCCCGACACCGGCTGGATCGCTGGCAACGGAGGCTTGATTATGCGAACGACGGACGCCGGCGCAACGTGGCACACACAAGCGTCAACAACAACGGAGGACCTCTATTCGCTTTTCTTTGAGAACCCGCGTCACGGTTACGCCGTGGGCGCGAACAACACGGTGCTGGAATACGCCGTCGTTCACGCGGTCCCAATTCAGCTTGCCAGTTTCACAGCATCGTATCTCGGCAATGCACGCGTCCGCCTGAATTGGACGACGATCAGCGAAATCAACAACTACGGATTCGAAGTCGAACGCTCAAGCGGAGCGCCGAATAATTTCGAACTCCTTCCCGGAAGTTTCATTCCAGGAAACGGTACAACAAACGAGCGCCGCAACTACACGTGGACAGACCATAACGCACCTGCCGGACGGCTGTACTATCGGCTGAAGCAAATTGATCTCGATGGCACGATCAATTACACCGAACCGATTTCGGTTGATGTACCGACCGGCGTCGGCGATGACTTAACACCAAACACCTTTGCGTTGAAGCAGAATTATCCGAACCCGTTCAATCCCGCGACGACAATCGAGTTCAGTATTCCGAACGCGGGCTTTGTTTCACTTAGAGTCTTCGACATCCTCGGCAAAGAAGTTGCAACAATCGTAAACGAAGAACTCGCTGCGGGAAATTTCCAACGAACATTTTCTGCAGAGAACCTCTCCAGCGGTGTGTACTATTACAAACTCGCGTCAGGCAACTTCTCCTCCGTGAAGAAGTTGATCGTGTCGAAATAAGCATTCATTGTTTCGCACCGCACGGCGGGCAGTCTCGAGAGCTTGGGACTGCCCGTTTTTTTTGCGGTGCATGCATTGGGGCTCACACGGGCTACATCGTCCCACCGGGCTACCTTGCCGCGAACCAAGCAGGCTGCTTCGTGGCGGCAGTTAGTGCACCCCCGCACACGCCAGCTGTGTACGAACCGACTGGTTCTGTTTGATTCACACCTCTTTTTTCTCTACACTTTCTACCAGTAATCCTGTCGCAAACTGTCCTTTCAAAAACCATCGAGTCGAGGAGTTTCATGCATACCATTCGTCGAATCTCATTCGCCCTCTTCGCAACAGTAGCTCTCACAGGCATCTCGTATGCCGTAGGGGTAATAGGCATTTCGCCGGCGTCGCATTCCCTCGCGTCTGCCCGCAACACGCAAATCACAATCACCTTCGACGCCGCGATGGACCCTGCAACGATCAACGCGTCCAACATTTCGATCTTTGGGCACTGGTCGGGGGTTGCGCTCGGCACCTTTCAATTGGAAGCGGGCAACACCCGTGTTCGCTTCACTCCAACGACGCTCTTCAACGCAGGTGAATGGGTGCTCGTTTCGATTTCCAAAAACGTCCGAACCCAAGCGGGCCAAACGCTCCCGCAGGGGTACGCATGGACGTTTTGGATCAAGCCATCGGTTGGCACCATAGTACTCGCGGAAATCCAGCGTATCCCTGTGCGGCGGTCGGGCGAGGGGCACATTCAAACCTACGGCGCACACGGTGGCGATCTGAATAAGGACGGCTTCTCCGACTTCTTTGTCCCGAACGAAATCTCCAACGACTGCCGTGTATTCCTAAATGATCGCTCGGGCAATTACTCCAGCTTCACCGTGCATCCGATTCCCAACGGTTCGCGCCCAAGCACGAACGAAAGCGCCGACTTCAACTCCGACGGCAATCTCGACATCGCGGTAGGAAACTCCGCGGGCGATAGCATTACCGTCTTTCTCGGCAACGGCACTGGAGGATTTCTTTCGATCAGAAACTATCAAGCGGCGCAACAAGTTCGCGGTCTGGCGGTGGCGGATTTCGATGGCGACGGCGACGCGGACATCGTAACGGCAAATCGGAACGGCAACAATATCGCCCTGCTCCTCAATAACGGCAACGGCACATTCGCTCCGCGCACGACGATAGACGCAAACGGTGTCGGTGAAACAGCGTGCGCCACCGCCGACGCTAACGGCGACGGCATTCTCGATCTGTTCGTCGGTTGTTATTCGAGCAGCGAAATGAGTTTGCTCCTCGGAAACGGAACAGGCGGCTTCACCTTTTCAAGTAAGGTCGCAGTGGGCGGCAGCAGTCCCTGGATGATTGCCGTCGGCGACGTGAACGGCGATGGGCGCGTCGATGTCGTCAGTGCAAATGCAGGCTCAGCCAACGCCAGTGTTATCTTCGGCAACGGCACGGGCGGACTCTCCGCCGCAACAACGTATGCTGCAGCAAGCTTTCCCATCGCTATTGACCTCGGCGACATTGACGGCGACGGCGATCTCGATCTCATGACGAGCAATTACACCGGCCGGAACTGGACCTACTGGGAAAACAACGGTGCGGGAGTGTTCGGCAACCGCAGAACTCTTGCCGCGGCGCAAGCCGGTTCCTGCGCGACCTTCCACGACCGCGATAACGACGGCGACCTCGACATGACAGGTATTGATGAAGAGGCAGACCTGATTTTTCTGTTCCGAAATGGTGGCGCAACATCGGTGCATTTCGATGCGCAGCCGAGCGAGTTCAGTCTGCGTCAGAATTATCCCAACCCGTTTAATCCGACAACGCGCATTCCTTTCACACTTCGAAGTGCGGGCTTTGTCAGTTTGAAAGTCTATGATCAACTCGGTCGAGAGGTTGCCACGCTTGTCAACAACGTAATCCCTGCGGGAGAGCACGAGAGTGAATTTGATGCGAGCAATGTCCCTTCCGGCATTTACTCGTATCGCCTCGTCGCAGGTGAACGCCGCGAAACAAAACGCATGGTGGTGATCAAATGAGTATCCTCGATCGGAGCAGACCATAAAGACATTCATGTTCTGTGCAGTGGCGCTCGTCGCAACAAGCTCTTCGTTTCCACAACCCAAGTCCGGCAAGGCGTTGCTCGACGGTTCAACATTCTCCGTCGCGCTCGCCCCAAGAGGAAAGCCGGCGTATGCGACGGACACGCTTACATTCGCACAAGGATTGTTTCATTCGAGCGAATGTGATCAGTACAGATTTCAAAGAGGAAAATACTCGGCGAAGAACAATGGTGTCGTCATCGAATTCGAAACGGAAACACGCAGCGCGAAAGAAGGGGTCATGCGTTGGAAGGGAATCGTCAGCGGCGACGACATCACCATTGATTACGTCTGGGACAACAGGGGGCAGTCGAGGTACAAGTACACCGCGAAGGGGAAACGACGGAACGATGTGCAACACAAAGGAACCTCATCGAATTGAGAAGACCTGCAGAGAATCACTCGTGCGCCTCCTGTTGCGAATGAAGTGCAGATTGAAGGATGAAAACGGCTAAAGAAACCACAGCTGCATCTGCATCCCGTGCGCGAGAGGTTCTGACTCGCCTAAAAGCGGAATTCCCCGGCGCGCAAACCGCACTTGACCATGAGAATCCTTTCCAACTTCTCATCGCCACAATTCTCTCCGCACAATGCACCGACGAACGTGTCAACATGGTGACACCGGCTTTGTTCAAGAAGTACAAGCATGCGAAGGGCTTTGCGAACGCGAATCCCGCCGAGCTTGAGCAAGATATTCGCTCAACGGGATTCTATCGCATGAAAGCGAAAAGCATCATCGGATGCTGCCAAACGCTTGTCGAGCGATTCGGTGGAGAAGTGCCGAGTACCTTGGATGAGCTTATCACGCTTCCCGGTGTTGGTCGAAAGACAGCGAATGTCGTGCTCGGTCAGGCATTTGGTATTGTCTCAGGCGTGGTTGTTGATACGCATGTCCATCGCCTATCGCAGCGGCTTGGCTTTTCCAAACAGGACACGGCGGAAAAAATCGAAGAGGACTTAATGGCCCTTTTTCCGAAACGCTATTGGATTGACATCGGCACGGTGTTGATTCTGCATGGTCGGACAACTTGCAACGCCCGCTCGCCCAAATGTGAAGAGTGCGTTGTGGTGAAGATGTGTCCGAGCGCTGCGGTGTTTTTGAAAAAGGGGAAAGGAAAGAGGTAAGAGAAAAAGCGGTTCAAGATTCAAGTTTCAAGGCAAGCAAAAATTCTTGTACCTGAACCTTGAGCCTTGAACCTTGAACCCTGAACCCTGAACCTTGAAGCGCTCAATTCTTCCTCACCATCTCATTGTGCAACTCTGCAATGCAGCTCGGACAAAAGTACAACAACTTGTAGTCGCCGATTTGTCTCTCGATAAGGATCGCCTTGTTGAATTTTTGCCGACAAACAGAACACTTCTCACTGTTGAGGTCGGCCTGCGACGGTTGCCGTTTCAACGCGGAACGAATGCCGAAAAGCGCCAAAAGCAGAACAAGTGTAATGAAGAGAGATGCAAGGACTGTAATTGTCATTGGGAGAGTGATGTCTTCGTTGAACTAATATACACTCACTTTCGACATTTTCAAATCTGAGAAATGCGACGCCGCGCTTTCTCATGATTGAGAACGACGCGCTTCATGCTCGCAAATAATGCTCATCCAGCAGAGTTCTTCCAAGCGGATGTCTTTCGGCATTCGGCACATTATCTGCACTCTGATGCATGAGTCCTGTTCTTCCTTCTCATTAGCTTTGGGTTCATGCCATGTACGTTATCGAGAATCAGCATCTCGACAAGTTGCTCTCCACCTTGCGAACGCGAGGTTTTTCACTCATAGGTCCAACGCTTCGCGACGGCGCGATTGTGTTGGATGCCATCGGCTCGGTGAGCGACCTACCAAAAGGCTGGACTGATGTGCAGTCGCCTGCAACGTATGCCGTCGAACAGCGCGGCGACGACGCACTGTTTGGCTACGTTGTTGGTCCGCAGTCGTGGAAAAAATACTTGTACCCACCGCGCCTCAAGCTCTTCAGTGCGAAGAGAAACGGAAAGAGTTTCACGGTGGAGAACGGTTCGAGCGGACAAGGCGAGAAACTCGCGTTCATCGGTGTTCGTCCGTGCGAACTACATGCGCTGACGATTCACGACGCGGTCTTTGAGCAAGGGCAATACGTGGATACGCACTACGCTGCTATGCGGAAGAACACCTTTATTGTTGCCGTCAATTGTACAGAGCCCGGCGGTAATTGCTTTTGTGCTTCGATGAATACGGGACCACGAGCGAAGCAGGCGTTCGATATTGCGCTGACGGAAGTTCTCCAGAATGGCGCGCACAACTTCATTGCCGAAATCGGAAGCGAACAGGGGCGAGATGTGCTGCAAGCCGTGGAACATCGTGAAGCACGTCGTGATGAGATTGAACAGGTCGTGCAGATGCTCGATGCAGCCTCGGCGAACATGGGCAAGTCGCTCGACACAACCAATATTGCGAAAATGTTGAATGCCAATTTCGATCATCCCCAGTGGGACGATATTGCAAAGCGTTGCATGGCATGTGCGAACTGCACGATGGTCTGCCCGACATGTTTCTGCTCCACGGTTGAAGACGTTACGGATCTCACCGGCGACCATGCAGAACGCTGGCGTCGTTGGGACTCGTGCTTTACAGCAGATTTCACAAAAGTTGCAGGTGGTAACATTCGCATGTCCACACGCACGCGCTATCGTCAGTGGATGATGCACAAGCTCGCGCATTGGCACGAGCAATTTGGAACATCCGGGTGCGTTGGGTGCGGCCGGTGCATTACGTGGTGTCCCGTAGGAATTGATATTACACGAGAAGCAGCGGTCATTCGCGAAAGTAGTTTCTTGACAACAACGAACTAAGCAAGCGCGCCACAGAGAAGCGCGGAGACTTTTCAACCTAATCTCAGATTCTCTGCGGCAGCATCAAAAGGAGACCCATCATGGAAAAAGAAAATCTCACGGAAATTCTTCGACAGCATCCGTTTCTTCACAATGTTGCAGATGAGCACATGCAAACGATTGTTGGCTGCGCGTCGAACGTTCGCTTTGCCGAGGGGGCGTACTTGATTCGCGAAGGCGAGATTGCGAACAAGTTTTTCCTCATTCGTTCAGGACGAGTCGCACTCGAGATTGATGTGAGTGGACGAGGCGGCTTGCGGATTCAAACAGTTGGACCCGGCGAAGTGCTCGGGTGGTCATGGCTCATCTCACCGTATCGGTGGCACTTTAACGGCGTTGCGGTGATGGATACGCGAGTGATCGCGCTCGATGCAGAATGTTTGCGCAACAAATGCGAGAACGACAAGCACTTCGGCTACGAGATGCTGAAACGCCTCGCCGTCGTGATGGAGAAGCGACTCGAAGCGACACGCATGCAACTGCTCGATTTGTATGGCACAACAGCAGGGGCAACTGTATGAGAGACGCCGATGAAGTTCTCGTGACGACGGGTGAACAACCCAATGCCGCCGCCGCCGACCCGATGGTTACACGACCTGTAGCAATTCGGAAGATCGTGTGGGAAACGGACGACACCTTCACGCTTACACTCGATGTGAATAACGGCAGCGACGGCTTCAGGTTCCTGCCGGGGCAATTCAATATGCTGTATGTCTTCGGCGTGGGGGAGGCGGCGATCTCCATCAGCTCGGATCCGTCGAAGCCCGGCACGATTGAGCACACGATTCATCGCGTTGGGGTGGTAACGACGATGCTCGCGCAGATGAAGCGCGGGGATGTGATCGGTCTGCGTGGGCCCTTCGGCTCCAGTTGGCCTCTTGACGTTGCGAAAGGGAAGGATGTAGTTGTCGCAACCGGCGGCATCGGACTTGCGCCGCTGCGCCCCGTGATCTACTCGCTGCTGAAACGTCGCGATGAGTATGGACGAATCATCATCGTCTATGGTGGACGAAGCCCGCTTGACCTGCTCTATCGCGTTGAGTTGGAAAAATGGGAAGATGAACAAAATGTCGAGGTGCTCGTTACGGTTGATCGGGGTGACTCGTCGTGGAAAGGAAATGTCGGCGTTGTAACGACGTTATTCAATTACATCAAGCTCGACTCTCGCAATACCGTTGCCTATATCTGCGGTCCCGAAATCATGATGAAATATACGGTTGAAGAACTTGAGCGTTGGAACGTTGCACAAGACCACATCTATCTTTCGCTGGAGCGTAACATGAAGTGCGCAGTCGGGTTTTGTGGCCATTGCCAATACGGACCGATATTCATCTGCAAAGATGGGCCCGTGTTTCCGCTCCCTCGCGTGCGTGGACTCTTAGACAAAAAGGAACTGTGACATGCCGACGAAGAAACCGAAAATCGCTGTCTTCAAATTCGCCTCCTGCGATGGCTGCCAGCTTTCGCTGCTCGATGCGGAAGAACATCTGCTCTTGGTTGCCGAAGCGGTGGAGATTGCAAACTTTCCCGAGGCGAGTCGACGCGTTGTGAAAGGTCCCTACGACATCGGCTTGGTGGAAGGAAGCATCACCACACCACATGACGTTGAGCGGATTCGAGCAATCCGAAAGCAGTGCAAAGTCCTGATTACGATCGGTGCGTGTGCAACGAGTGGCGGCATTCAAGCGCTCCGCAATTGGAAAGATGTTGACGAATTTGCGCGTCTGGTCTACGCGTCGCCAGAATACATTTCCACGCTCGACCGCTCGATGCCCATCGGCTCGTACGTCCACGTGGATTTCGAACTGCGCGGATGTCCAATCAACAAGTATCAACTCGTCGAAGTACTGAACGCGTTTCTCAACAAGCGCAAGCCGAATACGCCAACACATAGTGTCTGTATTGAGTGCAAGCTCAAAGGAAACGTCTGCGTTATGGTTGGCCAGGGAATTCCGTGCCTCGGACCCGTAACGCAGGTCGGTTGCGGAGCGATTTGTCCATCATTTAATCGTGGATGCTACGGCTGTTTCGGCCCGATGGAAAACCCGAATCCGCTGGCGCTGAGGAAAGAGCTCAAAGCACTTGGCATGCCGAGTCGTGACATCATGTTGATGTTCAGAGGATTCAACGCGTACGCAGAAGCATTTCGGAAAGAGAGTGAGGCAAACGAGAGCGTAGAGCGTAGAGTTTAGAGCATGGAGAACAAGCGAATGCAGAATAGAACAATCAAAGTTGACCAGCTTGCCCGCGTCGAGGGCGAAGGCGCTGTGTTTGTGAAAATCACTGACGGCAAAGTCACCGATGTGAAGCTGAAGATCTACGAGCCGCCGCGCTTCTTCGAAGCGTTCCTGCGCGGGCGCGCGTATTCCGAGGCGCCCGATATCACCGCACGCATCTGCGGCATCTGTCCCATTGCCTATCAGATGAGTGCCGTTCATGCCATGGAAGATGCGTTCGGTGTCCAAGTGGAGGGCCAGTTGCGTGAGCTGCGCCGCTTGATTTATTGCGGCGAGTGGATCGAGAGTCACGTGCTGCATATCTACATGTTGCACGCCCCCGATTTCCTCGGCTACGAGGATGCGCTCCTTCTCGCCAAAGACAAGCCTGAGCTTGTGAAAAACGCTCTCCGTATGAAAAAAATCGGCAACGATTTGATGACGATTGTGGGTGGACGGGAGATTCACCCCATCAATGTCAAGGTCGGTGGCTTCTATAAGGTGCCGACGAAAGCGGCGTTGATGCAGAAACTCGACGAGTTGAAGTGGGGACGCGACGCCGCGATAGAAACGGCGAAGGTGGTGAGCACGTTTGAGTTTCCCGACTTCAACGTTGACTATGAATTCGTCTCGCTTCGTTCTCCCAATGAGTATCCCCTCAACGGTGGCCGCATCGTGAGCAGCAGCGGGCTCGACATTGCCATCAAGGAGTATGAGTTCCATTTCGAAGAACGGCATGTTGCACACTCGAACGCGCTGCACTCGATTGAAAAGGGCAAAGGGAACTACGCCGTTGGTCCGATGGCAAGATTCAATCTGAATTTCGATTCGCTCTCTCCCATTGCACGACAAACAGCCGCTGATATTCGCATTGCACCGCCGGTAACAAATCCGTTCAAAAGTATTATTGTGCGCGCCATTGAGACGGTGTACGCATACGACGAAGCGATTCGCATCATCGAGCAATACGACATGCCCCCAGAGCCTGCCGTCGAATTTGACGTGCGAGCCGGACTCGGCTTCGGCGCGAGCGAAGCCCCTCGCGGCATGCTCTACCATCGCTACCGCCTCGACGATGACGGGACGATTCGCGACGCGAAAATTGTGCCGCCAACCGCACAAAACCAACCGACAATCGAGAACGACTTGCTCCAGTTCGTTGGGGCAAACATTGATTTGCCCCGCGACCAGTTGACGTGGAAAACGGAACAAGCTGTTCGCAATTATGATCCGTGTATTTCTTGCGCGACACATTTTGTGAGGTTGGAGCGCTGGCGAAATGGCGTATTGGAAACATAGAGTACTGATGGTAGAGGAGAGGAATACGATGAAGCTCCTCACTCACAGAGCGCTTTCATTTTGTTGCTCGCCCTTGTTTGGGCTGCCTTCAATGACATTTCATTTCCATGAAAGGAGCACACTGCAATGGCAAAGCTCTATTCACACACGCAAGTCGGCTACGTGATGTTGACGCTGCTGACGCTTGGAACGTTTTGTGCGACGTTCTGGATGATCTATCTTGGGTTCAGTTGGATTGCATTCTTCACCCTTGTTGTCCTCGATGTATCGCTGATCCTCTTTTCGACTCTGACGGTAGAGATTAGCGATGGGGTTCTCGATGTCAAGATAGGGCCGGGCATTCTGCACAAGAGATTCAACCTCAGTGACGTGCGCGATTGTTTCATCCCCAGTTCGCTTTTTCATCCGACAATCGGCGAACGCTTGATGCCCGAAGGATGGCTCTACAATCTGTCGGGCAGACATGCGGTTGAATTGAAAATGAAGAATGGAAGATACTATCGCATCGGAACCGATGTCCCAAGCGAACTCGCAGAACAAATTCGCGCAGCGTTGTCGATGAGACAGGCTTGAAGCGTTCAGGTTCTCCGTTGAACGGTTTGCGTGTTCAGTTCTTCTCGCACGACTCGACGAATGAGTTTGCGGATTAGGGCACGAGAACAAGTCGGTGGCGACTTTCAGCCGTAGGGGGAACAGAATACCTTCTTCACGTCGTTGCACGACTTGAAAAGAGGGGCATGAGAGCATATGCTTGAGGGAAATGCGATGAGCGAACATGACGGTGATGGCTATTCTTCAGTCTTGATAATCGGCGTCGGTAACGAATACCGAGGTGACGATGGTCTTGGTGTACACATTGCCCGCGAGCTTCGTCGGCACCTGCCGGAGAGAGTTCGTATCATCGAGCAAAGCGGAGAAGGAACGGCGTTACTGGCGACGTGGAAAGCCGCAGCACATGTGCTCATTGTGGACGCAGTTTCCTCGCATGAGCCGCCAGGGACGATTTATCGCCTCGACGCGATTCACGAGGAGATTCCGAAACCCATGTTCGCATCCTCCAGCCATCAGTTCGGTGTTGCGGAGGCAGTTGCACTGGCGAAAGAGCTGCATGAGCTTCCCGAATCGCTCACGCTCTACGGTATCGAAGCGGAATCGTTCGAGCCCGGTGTCGGACTCTCGGCATCAGTGGTGCGAAGCGTCCCCGACTTGATTCATCTTATTCTGCGCGATGTTCAGCTGCTTGTCGCACGCCACGTTGTCCACAAGTGATTGGAAAACATTCGGCTCGCAGTCGAAGAGACACGAAGAAACGCGGAGCCGAAGAGTTTTCGTTTCTTGAATTTCGAGCTTGCTCGGACGACGCGGCTCAGTTTTGTTCTTTGTGGTTGTGTGTCTTGCTCGCGCTCGTGACCCGGGGCGGACTGCGGTGTGAAACTCTCGGAGGAGAAACGCCGTACACCTACCCATCCTGACGAAGAAACCGACTGACTAAATACCGAGATAACCTTCACCAGCCCTGAGCGCGAAGCATGAAAGCCATTGTGTACACAACTTACGGCCCACCCGATGTCCTTCAGATGTTGGAAGTGCAAAAGCCTATCCCGAAGGATAATCACGTGCTCATCAAAGTCCATGCAACAACCGTAAATCGTACGGACTGCGGATTTCGCAAGCCCGAATATCCCCTCATCATCAGAGTGTTGAACGGCATATTCACGCCTAAGAAGAATATCCTCGGAAGCGAGTTCGCAGGAAAGGTTGAGGCAGTCGGAACGTGTGTCAAGTCTTTCAGGCAAGGCGATGATGTTTTTGGACTGACGGGAGACAATTTTGGTGCTCACGCTGAATACCTTTGTCTGCCTGAAGATGCTTCGATCGCCGCCAAGCCGTCGAATATGGACTATGAACAAGCCGCTGCTGTTTGCGATGGCTTGATGCTCGCGTATAGCTATCTCCGCGAAGTGAAGCTCCAAACGGGAACGAAGGTCCTCATCAACGGCGCATCCGGTTCTATAGGTTCTGCAGCTGTCCAGCTTGCAAAGTATTTCGGTGCAGCGGTGACTGCTGTTTGTAAAACAGACAGTCTCCAACTGGTGAAATCCTTAGGAGCTGACAGGCTCATTGATTACCAGAAGGATGATTTCACTGCGGACACCGAGCGGTACGATGTTATCTTCGACGCAGTTGGGAAAAGCTCGTTTTTCCGTTGTAGACATTTGCTGAGAAACGGCGGAGTGTACTTCTCGACCGAGTTTGGTTTCCTGATGCAGAATCCGTTGTTGACAGTCTGGACAAAAGCATTCGGGAGGAAAAAAGTTTTGTTCCCGATTCCCAAGTGCACCAAAGACGACATGCGTTTCTTCAAAGAGCTGATCGAGTCGGGAAAGTACAAAGCCGTGATAGACAGGCGATATCCGCTTGAACGAATTATCGAGGCGCACCGCCATGTCGAGAGTGGGGAGAAGATTGGAAACGTCGTGATAACGATGCCCTGAGTTTGGAGAATGGAAGTGAGCAACGAGCGGAGGCACACGGTAGAGGGATCGGCTGGTTTGTCTGTTTGACGTCGCGATGAGCAGCAACACGGGAGTTGGCTATGCATAGCATCATCAGCGTAATACTCTTCATCATCGTACTTCTCTCGATTATCATTGCAGCAGTGAAGCACAAGCTGCCTGAGGCAGTCGGAAAACCGCCGATCAACCAATGGCTCTTCCTTACGGGCAAATTGTTACTCGGCGTTTCTTGTGGGTTCTACTTCGTGCAGGCGTGGGGAGTAGATCTGCATTCGCTCGCGATTCCGGATTCTGTGTTGTGGATCGCTGTCGGCTTGCTGACCGTCGGAACGACTCTCATCTCGCTTTCCATCTTTCATCTCGGTGAGTCAACGCGCGTAGGATTGCCAACGACGAGAACCACTCTCAAGACGGAAGGCTTGTTTCGCATGAGCCGCAATCCGATCTACCTCGGTGCGTATTTCATCGGTATTGCGTCATGCCTCTATTGCCCGAACGTTATCAATATTCTGGCCTCGGTAGGATTCATTGTTATTCATCATAGAATCATTCTTGGCGAAGAGGCATTCTTGCAGAAACAATTCGGTGATGAATGGCGTGCGTATGCGAAAAGGGTGAGGAGGTACTTGTAGCCCGTCCTTCGGTCTGCCCCGTACCCTGACTGACTATTCGATTAACTCAATCGTTGCCGCAACGAGTGCGGCAAAGGTTGCTTTAACCCGATTGCCAACTTCAGTAACTTCTGCATGATTGAGTGTTGTAGAGGAGATGCCCGTTCCCAAATTCGTGATGCAAGAAATGCCAAGCACCTCCATTCCTAACGCCGCTGCGCACGACGTCTCAAACACGGTGGACATGCCGACCGCATCGCCTCCAATGCGAGCGAGCATCTCCACTTCAGATGCTGTTTCATAGGATGGTCCCTTCAATCCGACATACACGCCTTTTCTGACGTTGATGCCGTTCGCCCGTGCAGCCTGCTCGGCTTTCGCAATCAATGCCGGAGAGTAGATGGGTTTACCTGGTGCTGCGGACCTGAAACGACGCGGCGCTCGCTGCAAGGTGAAGTTGATGTGGTCGGAGAGAATCATCAGTTCGCCGGGTTGGAAATTGCGATTGACGCCCCCCGCTGCATTCGTCACGATGAGCGTTTTGGTACCCAATGCATGCGCAATATGGATCGGATAAAGCACTGTTTCCAGATCCCGCGATTCATAGAAGTGAATGCGTCCCTGGAAGGCAAGAAGCGGTTTCCCATTCAGCGTTGCGAAGACTAACTTGCCTTTGTGTCCTTCGACGGTTGAGACCGGATAGTGTGGAATGTCGGCAGTAGAGAGAGTAGTTCGGTTTGGGAGATTATCCGCGAAATCGCCAAGGCCCGAACCGAGTATGATTGCGATACGTGGAGCAAGTCGGCACTGCTCCCGAATGTAGGCGATGGATTCGTTGACATGCGACTCGTTCATGAGCCGAAGAACATCCCCGCGATGGTTGCCGTCATGAGGTTAGCGAGCATTCCGCCGAGCACCGCGCGCAAGCCGAGCGAAGCAAGATCTTTTCGCCGTTCCGGCGCAAGGGGGCTAATGCCGCCGATTTGAATTGCGATGGATGAAAAGTTCGCAAATCCGCAAAGCGCAAAAGTCGCCATCATAATTGCTTTGTCGGAAATCATCTTACCACTTGAAATCATTGAGGATAGATCCAAGTAACCAACAAATTCATTCAGCACCAGTTTTGTACCGATGAGCGAGCCGAACTGTAGCGCCTCGCCCCACGGAACGCCGATCACCGCGGCGAGGAACTGAAGGACAATACCGAACAGAAGCTGCAGCGAGAGCGGCTGATTGTAGTGCACCGCAAGCCAACCGTTCAATCCCGTTACCGTGCCGACCCAACCGAGAAGAAAATTCACTAGCGCAATGAGGGCGATGAAGGCAAGGAGCATGGCGCCAACATTGAGTGCAAGTTGAAGTCCGTCGGCTGCTCCGGCTGCCGCCGCTTCGATGAGGTTCGACGCGTTCTTTTCGATTTTGGTCTTCACCGTGCCTTTTGTTTCCGACTCCTCTGTTTCGGGATAAATGATTTTCGCTATTGCAAGTCCCGCCGGTGCCGCCATTAAACTCGCACCGAGAAGCTGCGCAGCGAACTTCACCTGTCCGGCATTCAAGTCCAGTCCATGCGCTTGCGCGTAGGCGTAGCCCAACATCTGCACATACGCAGCCATGACGCCTCCTGCAATCGTGCACATGCCGCCAACCATGATTGCAAGCAGTTCCGACTGGGTCATGCCTTTCAGGAACGGTCGAATCATCAACGGCGCTTCCGTTTGTCCGACGAAAATGTTTGCGCTGTTCGAGAGCGACTCGGACCCGCTCGTTCCCATCACCCTCGCCATCACCCACGCCATACCCTGCACGACCTTCTGCATCACGCCGAGATAGTACAGTACGGACATGAGGGAGGCGAAGAAGATGATCGTTGGCAAGACCTGAAATGCAAAGAAGAAACCAAGTGTGCTCTCGGTGCCGGGACCTTTTGCGAGATTGCCGAAGACGAACTCTGCGCCTTTTGTCGTGAAGCCCAGAATCGTTACGAACCCAACGCTGATTTGCTCGAACACCCACTTTGGCCAGCCGAGCGGTGAGAAGTATGCGGAGAGTTCTGTTCCCTTCAGCATGAAGAAGGCGAAGAGGATTTGGAGAACGAAGCCGGAGATGACAAGCCGCCAGTTGATTCGCTTTTTGTTGTTCGATGCGAGGTAGGCGATGCCGATGAGAACCAGCAACCCGAAAACACCATTCAGTGCGGACATAAAAGTCATGTCAAGGTTTTCCCTTCGATGTGAACAAGCATCATGATTGCGGCGGCACGAAGCACTTCCGACATCGCGCTTCGTACGAATCCTTCGCTCCGACCAGCACTCGCTCGTTTGATTCCGTCGTTCGCTGGGTTCGGTCGGCGGGGTTTCCACAAACGACGCAGATCGCAAGAGTCTTCGTGATATACTCGGCGATCGCAAGCATCTGGGGCATCGGCTCGAACGGCATGCCGCGATAATCTTGATCGAGTCCCGCCACTATTACGCGTTTACCTGCGTTGGCAAGCCGGTTGGCAACGTCAATAATGCCGATATCGAAGAACTGCCCTTCATCAATACCGATAACTTGTGCGTCCTGCGCAAGCTCCTCGATTTCTTTCGACGACTGTACGACGTATGACTTTAGCCTTGCGTCGCTATGCGAAACGATATGATCTGTACTGAAGCGAACGTCTATTTTAGGCTTGAAGACGGCAACCTTTTGCCTGGCAATTTCTGCGCGGCGAAGTCGGCGAATCAACTCTTCCGTTTTACCGCTGAACATGCAGCCAACGATGACTTCTATCCAGCCCGTGTTTTTCGGAGAATCGTGGAGTGTGGGAGCGCTCATAGAGTTCTCCCCTTGGTGGTGCGTGCCGTAGGGGGCTTCAGCAAATTCTTTGAGCCGAACGGAAAAGGAAGGAGTGCGCTCATCTTCACAAGTTTCATCTCGCCGTTGGGCTTGCTCATGATGAAATCAATATCGCCCGCTAAGTCCATGATCACTTGTCGACATGCCCCGCACGGCTCGGTGAACGCGTCCTCGTCCGTAGCAATCGCAATAGCCTTGAACTTCGTGTGCCCTTCCGAAATCGCTTTGAACATTGCTGTGCGTTCAGCGCATATCGTCAAGCCATAGGAACTATTCTCGACATTGCAGCCTGTTATGATCTTGCCTGAACGAGTGAGCAGTGCCGCGCCAACCCTGAACCGCGAATATGGTGAGTAGGAATATCTCTTAGCCGATTGTGCGCGCTTGACAAGCGTGGAATACTTCATTCAAGGATGAGTAGTTCATGAGAACGATTGCGTTCAAAATAGAGAAAGGGTCGTAGAGATGCAAGAACGGTTCGTGCTCTCAATCCCACGGTGGCACCGCTCTGCCTGGGTGTTACCGGGCTTCGTCAGAAGTTATGGCGACGCTGTCGTGAGATGGAATATCGTCAGCGTTTCGAAGAACATTCGCCGTCGGGAAACAGCGGCAGCATGAAATCCTCCGGAGGAAAAAAATCCCATCGTACGGTCAATGTCCATATCACTTGAAAGCACGAGAAGGATACTTCCCGTAGGGGTGAGATGCAGTTTCGCATCGGCGGCGAAGGTGCGGAGCACTTCAAATTCGGCGCCCGCGTTCCACGCCCGTTCGGCATCATTTTGTGGAGACGCGCGATAGAATGGCGGATTCCAGATAATGGTGTCGAACCGTGTGTCCGTGGGAATTGCAGAAAAAAGATCGCTTAGGATGCAGCGCACGCGTTGAGCAAAACCGTTGCGCGCAACGTTTGCCGCTGCACATGCGACTGCCGTTGGATTGACATCAACTGCGAGAACATCCGCGCCGGCGCGCGCTGAACACAGCCCGATGATGCCCGAGCCGGTTCCCATATCGAGCACCGTTTTGTTTCGCAGATTCAAGGAGAGGACATACTCGCCGAGGAACTGACTTGTGAAGAACAATTTGGGGTGAAATACCGTCGGCGCGACGCGCAGGGTGAATCCGAGAAGGTCAACCTCATCGTGCCGCGACATTTTTCTCTTCGCGTACAGATGATACGTGATGAGGTAGGGAATGCGACGAACCAGTTTCACGCGAACACAATTACCATGTCGGCTGTTGCAACACTTTATAGCGAATGAAATTGACAAGTTCCCTCTCGACAGGGAACTTGTAGTAATCGTGCTTGACCCGGGTGGCAGCGAGAACGTGAAGCGGGAGCCCAAAGCCGCGCGCATACGTGCGCTCAGTTCCGAATCGTGTGTAGAACTTGAATCGCTCGACGTATTGACGTTCCTCTTCCTTGAGCCAATAGCCTGCGTAGGTAATGAAATCAATATCGCTCCACTCGGCAATTGTGCGCGGCACGCGGTAGCCTTTCCGCTCGATGTAGTTGAACAACTCCGTTCCGGGGAAGGGGGTGAAAAAAGAAATACTGAACTCGAATTCCGGGTTGATGCGTTTGATTTCTTTGATCGTCGCCAAGGTTTTCAACGTGTTCTCGAAACCTTCTTCCGGAAAACCGACAATGAAATTGAACGCGGCGCCGATGCCGTGTCGCGCAAGCTTCTCCGCACTGATGATCGTTTCCTCGGTCAGCGTATCTTTCTTCATCAGGTCCAACATCTCCTGCGAACCCGATTCGGCACCGATGAGAACTTTGCGCAGATGTGCGCCTGCTGCTATCTTCAAGAAGGCATCATCGAGGGGAGCGATCTGGTCGGCGCGGGAGGTTGCCGCCCATGAGAATGTCATCCGATGCTCGTCCATACCCTTGCAAAACTCCAACACGCGATTCCGATTGGCAAAGAAATTCTCATCCTGGAAATGCACATCCTCGATGCGGTATTTCTTTACCGCGTCGAACACATCGAATAACATCCGCGAGCCGCGCAAGCCCGACCAGCGCCTATTATACACAAACGGGTCGGCGCAAAACGCGCAGCGATAGGGACAACCCTGCGAGGAGTAGAAATCCAATTGCCTCCTGCCTTTCAGCTTGAAATATGTTTCAAGCGGAACCAAGTCGTAGTCGTACGCAGGAAACTTGTTGATGTCAACAAATTTGCGCGGCGGATTCTGATGGAACGTCTTCCCATTCAAGTACGCAAGCCCGAGTATGGATTCGAACCCGCTGCCCGTCTCTAACGCATCCAAGAGTTCAAGGAACGTTTCTTCTCCCTGTCCAAGTACGCAATAGTCCGCTGACCCTTCCCGAAGACATTGCTCGGGATAGATTGAGGGATGCCATCCGCCCCAAACGACGGGGACATGCGGCGCATGCGATTTCACAAGCTGTGAAATTGCCACGGCATCTTTGATGGGCGTGCCTGTAATAATCGAGACTCCGATGCACGCGGCGTGTGGCAAGAGTGCTTTGACTTTGTCGTGCGCATGGCGAGCGCTCTTCTCGATTCGAGCGTCTATCACGTTGATATCGTACCTGTTCCTATCTATGACCGACGCAAGCGCGAGGTACTGCAGCGGCAGCGTATAGTACGGCGCGAGCGGATTGTAAAAGATGATGGTCTTCTTCGGCATCGTCAAAACGTCTCGTTCTTGGGTGAAGGGTTGATGAGCAGGCGCAGGAGCACGCGCAACTCGTATGCGCCGGCATGGAAACGGAGTTTGTAGCGCCAGATGCTGAAGCACCTCAGAAGGAACAGTTTCCAACGTGCAACAATCTTATCATTCACTTTGGGATGATACGACTGATCGACAGCGCGGAAATTGATAATCTTGTTGTAGAGTCGTTTCGTGAGCCACGGTGTGTGTGGGTTACGGCGCAGCGTGTATTGCGTCCACTCGTGCGACGCCCATTCATCGAGATTCTTCGGATAGCTCAGACCGCCTTCCACCGCCTTGTCGTAAATCGTGCCGAAGGGAACGGGCGTGTAGACAAAGGGATGCATGCGGGACTTCGGATTGATTTCCGCCAACTCGTACATCAGTCTGATTGTTGCATCAATGTCCTCCTCCGTTCGCTCCGGGTTGCTTCCCATAACGAATGAGAATTCCGACTGCACATGATACTCCTTGCAGAGCGCCGCAATGGCTTTTGTTTTTTCGATCGTGACACCGCCCTTATCCATCAACTTCAATGTGTCATCAAGCCCCGACTCGGCGCCATAGAAAACCATTTGCAGTCCACTTCGCTCCATCAGCTTCCACGTCTCGCGCGAATAGTTGAGCATCGTGTCAATCCGCCCCTCGCTCCACCAGCGCAGCTTCATCGGAATCATCTTTTCGCACAGTTCGGCAACGCGCTTCTCCGAAACGAAAAACTCGCTATCATGGAATTCGATGCCGT
Organism: uncultured Chitinophagales bacterium; assembly: GCA_964444145.1. Lineage (GTDB taxonomy): Bacteria > Bacteroidota > Ignavibacteria > UBA10030 > UBA6906 > CAADGV01. The sequence goes on along the minus strand of CAYUFU010000030.1, from coordinate 14,056 downwards.
CCATCCCGTAGTTCGTCTTCAAGTGCGTCAGGACTTCCATCGTCCGCTCGACAGTCTCAGCCTTCCATCGCGAATGAAACACATCTACAACGCCACAGAAGTTGCACTTGTGCGGACAGCCGACACTTGTTTCGTGACAATAGGTCCGCTTCCCAACAAAGGTAGGAATCGCGTATGCCTCCATGTCAATTCTCCGATAGGGAAGGAGCGGGCGCAGGTTTGGGTCGTAGATTGGATATTCAGGATTGTGCTGGAACGAACCGTTTCTCTTGAATGAAAGATTGTGAATTGTCTCGAACGAACTTCCGCTCTCCAATGCGTGCACCAATTCAGGCAACGAGCGTTCCGCTTGCCCACGAACAACAAAATCAACGTAGTCGGAATTCAATACCGATTCCGTATGCATCGAAGGGAAGTAGCCGCCCCAGACGATTGTCACATACGGAAAACGCTCTTTCACGCTCTTGCAGTGGCGAATCGCATTCAACATCTGCGTGCCGGGCATAACGGAAACTGCGAGCATTCGGATGTCGGTTCGTTCGGTGAGAAGCCGCGTCAACGTAGAAAAGGCACGCCGATCAACGTTGCCGTCAATGATCGTGTACTCGTGCACTTCCTCGAGCACGGCACCGAGCGCAAGCACCGAGAGCGGCATGCGCCCCAATTTGGGAGGTGTGTTTTGTGGATAGTAAAGAACGATCATTCCAGAGAAACTCTGAGCCGAGCGAAACGAGATCTGTCTGCGTTCGGAAAGCAGCGCTCACTCCAGCGAACAGCAATCTTGGTTTGCAGAGTGTGAGTTGGGGCTAAAGCGGGCTTGCGTCTCCGAAGGAGTCCTTCGGACGTGGTAACCTCCTCCTGCGCCGCATTCAGCGGGCTACAACGTCCAAGCACTCTCGCACGCCAACCGCACATGCCCCCTTAGAGCAACGGACTTTTGCGCTTCAATATATTCATTTCACATCCGAAAAAAAATCTCGATGCCCGAACCCGGAAACCACAGAATGACACGCTCGAGCGCTACTCAGTTCCGCACGCCAACGTCCGATACAAACTTGCAAATCGCTCCGCCGTCCAATCCACAGAATGCTCCTTCGCCCAACGCAACGCATGTGCGCGCAACTGTTCGACGCGAGCAGGATCGTTCAGCACGGTGCACACGCGATCGGCAAGACCGGCATGATCGCCTACAGGTGCCGCGACAGTGCACGTGCCTCCCAAGTCGGAAATAAGCCCGACGTGCGTTCCGCAAATCAGTGTGCGCGACGCTGCCGCCTCAGCGATGACGACGCCTTGTCCTTCGTAGAGGGAGGTATGAAGAAGCACATGTGCCCAATGAAAATGCTCAGCCAGCAATTTGTACGGCACGAAGCCGATGAATTCCACGCGCTCAGCAACGCCCAATTCTCTCGCAAGTCGTTGGATTCGTCCATCGAGCTGATCTTCACCGACGAGACGCAATCGTGCATCAAGGCATTGTGAAATGCGTGCGAAGGCGCGAAGGAGCGTCGGCTGATCTTTCACCTGGTTGAGGTTGGCGACGTGCAGGAAGTTCGTCGGCGGAGGCACAGGCTTTTCGGTCGCATGCGAAAACACACTCAAGTCGGCGCCGTAGGGAATCACATGAAGCTGCCTCGGTGCAATGCCGAACGAACGAAGCGCCGCTTCCTGAAACATCGTGAGAACAGTAACGGCGCTTGCCTGCTTACACATCCAGCGCGTAATAGCACGGAGCGGTTGCCGCCGCATGTTGCCGTACCCAATATGAGGAAGCGCAGCCGTCTCGCCCCCTTGTACACTGACAATGCTTGGAACGCGATAGCCCCTACCGATCAGAACCGCAGCCAAACCGCAGGGGAAACCTCGAATGCCATGCACAAGGTCGAACCGCGCGTTTTGATGTTCAGCGGCGAATGCATTTCTGAACGCAGCAACTCGCCGAATCAGATTATCATCGTAGCGAGCCGAAACGAATTTCACGCTCGCGTTCCCGCAACGAAATTCCTCGACACGATTGTCGGGAAGGCAGAGCGAGAAAACCGTCAGCTCGAATGATGACGAGAGTCTCTCAATGAGGTTGCGGATCGCGGGAATAAAAACCGCCGACGAAGGCTCACGGATTCCCGCGTCAATCAATATCGCAATACGCATCAGCGGGACGTTCTCGTCTGTGTGTTTCGTAGAAACTCTTGCGCCGCATCGAATACCATCCGGGGTGAAATGCGGGTAAGGCAACGAACATCACCGAAGCGGCACGTCTGCGACATGCACGCCCCACACTCGAGATCACCCGAGTGGAATGTCCGCGTGGTGTTTCCTATCGGCTGCGACCATATGTGGTTGCTGGATCCGAACAACGCAACAATGGGTGTTCCCACAGCCCATGCCATGTGCATCAATCCCGAGTCTTCACTGATGATCAGATTTGCATGCCGCATGATTGCCATTGCTTCATCGAGCGACGTTTCGTTGACAAGATTGATGAGCGAGTCACCGAGTGCGAGCTTGAGGCGTGAGGCTTTTTCGGATACGCGGTCGGTACCAAGGATCAAGAAGAAGACCCTCTGCTGTTCGAGCCATAACCTCGCAAGTGCAATGTAATTGTCAAGAGCCCAATTCCTCGTTTGCCAGAATCCCGCAGGGTTGAGAACGATCAACAATGAGTGCGAGTCCCAGCCTTGCTTCACCAACAGTGATCGGGCTTGCACTTGGAGTTCGTTCTTGAGCTGAAGTGCATGGTCTGGAGTCAGTGTGGAGAAACCCGTTCGGTGAAACGTATCGAGCACACGGGCACTTGCCGCGTTGGGGCTGAATCGGTCGAACTCACCCCAAGCGTTGGGTTGCGCCAAACGTCGAATGAGCCGCGATTGCCAGTTGCGTTGTAAGTCAACAACCACATCGTATCGCTTGCTTCTCATTTTGATCCCAGTGATAATGCCATTCTTCAATCGCTCGCTCCGAGTTGAAGAAGAGGAAATTGCATAGACGTTGCTGAACGCTATTATTGCGCGAACCATCGGAGCAGATGTTTCGGAGGTAAGAAAATCAACTTCCGCATGCGGGAAGAGTGCAGCGAGCGCAGCAGCTGCGGGCAGTGTTATCGCAACGTCGCCGATCGCGTGAAAGCGGATGAGGAGGATCGAGCGGGGAGCGTGGTGAAAGCTCCAAGGTGCGAAGGTTCGCGATTCCGGCATGGACGGAAGAAGGGGAGCCACCGCCAATTTACGCCCGGGTAAGCGTAACCTTCGTAATCTCCGGCGGACAATTCAACCGTATCGGCAAGCCGACAGTGCCGATGCCGCGATTGACGTACATCTGCGTGTCACCGATTGCATATTTCCCCCAAATGTATCGCGACGCGAGTGATGCAGGCGCGATAGTTACTCTGCCGAATTGCGCCAACACCACTTGCCCTCCGTGCGTATGTCCGCTGAATACCAAATCCATTTTTGCATCAGCGGCTTGCTGAAGGAAATATGGACGGTGGATCATCAGGAGTCTTGGAATGTTCAGTGGAGAGTGTCCCGCCGCTACTGCAATTCTTTTTGCCGCCTGTTCGGGTCCTCGTGCGTCGTCAACACCAAAGAGATAAAAGGATGCGCCATTTTTCGAGATAACCACTTTATCGTTGCGTAAAAGTTTCACCCCGCATGCATCAACTTCTTTAGCCACAAGCTCAGGGTCGGGCGCGAAGAAATCGTGATTGCCCATCACGCCAAAGACGCCGTGCGGCGCGTGCAGCTCGCTGAACGCCTCCGCAAACGGATACACTTCCTCCGTCAGGCTGTTGACGAAATCTCCCGTGACCAAAACCAAGTCACATTGCATTGAGTTGACGACTTGTACGTACTTGAGCATCTCCGCTTTCGTCATATTGATACTCGAATGAATGTCGCTGAGGAGAGCAATCGTGAAGCCTTCGAGTTGCGGAGGAAGATTCTTGATGCGGAAGCGGGCGCCTGTCAGCTCGTACTGCTTCTTCTCGATGAACATCCCGTATGCACTTGCGGCGAAGGAAGCGGCGGTAAGCCCGTACATGCTTCTGCGAATGAACACTCTCCTCGACGCGTCGAACGTTTGATATTCCCGTGTCGCTTGCACGGTCTCGACGCGAGCGCGCACCGGTGTAATTCGCTTGAGAAGCGTGGAAAGGATCGTGAAGGGTGATTTTAGGAGATAGCCGATGAGCAGAACGACCCCGATGAAGAGTGTGGAACCATGCCAGATGAAAAACGGATACACCGCGCCATACAGCAAGCTCTGCGGCATCTCGCTGGGCCGCGGACGAACAATCGCAACGTACAGCAACGCGATGTTCATGATGATGAAGAGAACAGCGTTCAATCGCCGAAGCCAATGTCTCGTTGGATGGCGCTCGCGTAAATAATTCCTGAACTTGATGTACAGGAGCAGTTGGATTCCGATGATCAGCGTTGGAATACCGATCCGAAACATCATGATGCTTATCTCACGAGACAATGAAGGCATGGAACAATATACGAAATTGGAGAGGAGTCGAAAAGGAAGTTTCTAACGAGCGACGGTGGTGAGTTAGCTCTTTCGCCGCAGAACGATGACGAAATGGTCGCCGAGCGCATAGAACGGCTTGCGCGCCGCCAGATAATCATCGAGGCGCTCGAGTAAGCGAACGATTGGTCCCAGCACTGCGTAAGCGCGACGTGAGGAGGGTGGGGGGGAGAGGATATTCAATCCGTAGCCTGCTATTGGGATAAAATGGCGAGAGAAGATTTCGACGACGTCGTTCGGCCAATAGTAATGCACCCAAACTTTTTCCCCGTGCACATCGGCAAGCGTTCCATCAGTTTGGAACCGTCGGAATGCCGCCGCCGGCTTCAAACGAAGCAGAAAAGAGATAGTTTCCCATAACGAGAATTTGGACAGCATACAGAGGACGAGATAACCTCCCGGCTTGATGAGCGGTGCGATGCTCTGGGCAATGTGGTCGAGACGGCGTGTGCAATTGAGTCCCCCAAAATTCGAGTACGCGCCATCGAACACCTTGCCCTTGATCTGATGGAGGCGGTGAAACGACAACTGTCGCGTCTCAACGTATGTATGCAGCCCTGTGGACGCGAGCTTCCGCTCTACCTCTTTGATCATCTCTTCCGAGGCGTCGGTAGCGAGTACCTGAATGCCGCTTGCAGCGAGTTCTATCGCGTCCGTGCCCGTGCCGCAATTCAACTCGAGCAACGAGTCGCCGGGACGAAAGTGCTCGTAGTAAGTTCGCCAGATGATGTTGCGCAAGCGGCGCGTTGCGGGCAAGCGTTCGAACTCATCATCGTATGAGCGCGCAGCGCCGTCGAACGGGCCACGTGTGGGAGAGGGGACGTGTATGTTCTGATGTTCATTCACGTTCGGGTCTTACGTAACATGAGCATGCCCCAACGTGCGAGTTTCGATTTGGTGAACGACGCCGCCAGCGGGAGCAGATTGCCCCGCCCATTTGTTGCCAGCTTGTGGTATTGAACCTCGTTGACCATATGGCGTGTTGCAAACCAATAGAAACGCTCCGAGTGTCTTCCGTGAAAGGTTACCGTGCGATCACTGACTGTTTCCCAATTATCGGTTGAAATCAGTTGGGACTTGACATCGTCGTAAAACGTCGTGCCCTTGATGGGGTACGCGACAGTCGTGAGGAATGTGTCGGGTCGTGTTTTTTTGAGGTGCTCGATCGTCAAGTCAATATCTCGAATTTCCTCGCCGGGATAGCCGAGCATCACGAACAAGCCCGCCTCGATGCCGTAGCGCTGCGCGAGTGCTGTGATTGTGCGAATCTGTTCTACGCTGACCCGCCGATCCATCGCGTCGAGAATTCTTTGCGAGCCGCTCTCTGAGCCGTACCAAATACGGTACGCGCCCAGGTCAGCCATTTTTTTCAGGATGTCCTCGTTTAATCTGTCGGCGCGAGAAATACACTCGAACGGGATGCGCAGCGCGCGTCGTTTCATTTCGTCGTAGAACTCATGAAACCACTTGTGATGGATCGTGAACACATCGTCGGCGAACCAGAGTTGATCGGGTTTGTAGCGCGCAAGCAGCATCTCGATTTCATCCACAACGTGTTTCGGCGAACGCCGCCGATGCGTTTCCCCGAATACCGAGCGGCTGCACCACGTGCACGTGAACGGACAGCCACGCGCACAGATCAGCGAGATCGAGCCGCGACCGTGATGCGTACGCCACGTGTCAATGTACTGCTGTATCCCGATTGCATCGCGGTCGGGAAGCGGCAGCGAATCCAAGTCATGAAGTAACGCTCGTTCGGGCGTGTGCACAAACGTCCCATCGGTTTCACGATAGACGATGCCGGCAATCCACTGCATGTTGGTTGGTCCGCGAAGCAGGAGATGGGGAATGAGCTCTTCGAGCGTCGCTTCGCCCTCACCGACGACGGCGACGTCTGCGCCGTGCGTGATGTATGCCTCTGCGTACTCCCGCACGTCCGGTCCTCCCACGATGACGGTTGCGCCCTTGCGTTTGCAATGTCCGATCAACTCCAGCGCATTCAGCTTCGTCATCAGATTAACATACACACCGACGATGGGCGGCGTTTTCTCATTGACATACGAATAGAAATCCTGTTTCGATCTGAATGTTGAATCGAAAATCTCGACATGAAATCCCTTCGACTTCAAGTACGATGAAATGTAAAGGATGCCGAGCGGCGGATACGGCTTCATGATGCGGCGCTCCGTCTCATCGTCGTTCAGAAAATACCCGTGTGTCAAGAGGATATCCATCTCTCTGCGTCTCTCATTCGTCGGGGATACGGAATTCGATTTTGACATACGCCCAGGATTTTTGCTTGCCGTCCTTTCCGTGGGCGGGGGTGAAGCGAGAACGTCGTGCTGCGTCAATTGCGCTGTTGTCGAAGAGGGTCATGTTCTCGTGCTCACGTGCGATGATGATCGGCTTCGGGTCGTGAACCACATAGCCCATCGCATCAACTTGCACGGCAACTCCCACCCATCCCTCCATGCCAAGCTCCTTAGCGTTGTCTGGGTATTCCGGTGTTGGCGATTCGATGAGCACAGCAGGCTCGAACTCTGGAATCGAGAACTGTACAGGAATGGATACCCATCGTTTGATGGGCTTACCGGATGAATCAGTGGCAGGAGAAAAAGTCAACCCCATGACGTAGCGGCGCGCCTCCTCATCGAAGACGTACGCGAGTTCAGGATCTCGTTTTAGGATTTCTGTTTTTACCACGATGCCAGTGCTGCCGACGAGTGCGCGTAGAGTTATCGTTCCTTCGATGCCTGCCACTTGCGCTTCGCCGGGGTAGTGGAGCATCGGTTTTGTGAGAATGGTTGGCCGGCGGTTGCTTTCTTGTGTGTTGCACTGTCGCGGCGTCGCGAGAAACAGAGCGAAAAGGGCTGCGATATGTGGCGAGAAACGCATGGCCGCGAAACCACTATGAAGTGTGAGAAAGCGCGACAAGACGTCGCTCGAGTTTCGGAAGCGTGAGTGTGTGATATGCACCTGCAGCAAGCCTGCGCATCGCTCCGCGCGAGAAACGCCACGGCTGTCGGACCCACTCTCGTAATAGCTGCCTGGTTTGTGCGATGCGGAATTGTTTGTGCGTCACTTTATGCAGTGCGCGATAGAACTCCGGCGAATACGTCCCTGCAAACATCATGGCGAGGTCTTGGCTATCCGTCCAGTTTTGTTTCTCGACCATTTGTGCTTTCACCGTCTCATAGAATTTTGTCCTGGGAAGCGGGTATGAAACGGACACACCGATTTCGTCCGGCAAACATTCCTTGACCATCTGAAGCGTCAACTCGATGTCATCGCGGGTCTCTCCCGGATATCCATACTGAAGAAAGAACCCGACGCGAATGCCGGCTTGTTTCATCAGTCTTGTCGCTCGATAAATCTGTTCGACTGTTGTCCCTTTTTCCATTGCGTCAAGGATTTTCTGCGAGCCGCTCTCGGCGCCAACCCAGATCGTTTGGCAAGCGGCCCGCCGGAGATACTCGATCGTGTGGTCCTTGAGCAACAGATCGACGCGGCTGAGGCACTTGAAGGGAATCGCTGCCCCCTTTCGCACAACCTCATCGCTGAACTGCTGCACCCAGCCGGGTTTGAGCCCGAAGATGTCGTCACAGAACCACAGGTGGTGGGGACGAACCGTGTGCTTCAGCCATTGCATTTCTTCAACGACATTCAGCGGGGAGCGGCTGTTGTACACTTGTCCGTAGATCGGCTTCGCGCACCAATTGCAATGGAATGGACACCCGCGTGTTGTGACGATGTTTGCCGAAAAGTACCCGTGTCGCTTTCGCCATAGTGTCCGGTAGCGTTCTACATCAACCAGGTCCCACGCTGGAAAGGGGAGAGAGTCGAGATCTTTCAGGACGGGACGTTCGGCGTTGCGGTGCGGCTTACCGTTGCTCTGGTAAGCAAGCCCACGGATGTTCTCTTTCGCTCCGCGCCCGCGAAGGAGGAGGTCCAGACACTCGATGAGTGTCTGTTCGCCTTCACCGCAGAGGACGAAGTCGGCGCCGTGCGCAAAGTACTTTTCCAAATGATCTACGGCGTCGGAGCCGTGAACGATGACCGCACACCCCAAGCGCTTTGCAATGTCGCTCATACGGAAAGCCGCCTCGCGCATGCGCGTCAAACACATTTTTGTCAAGTAATTGAAATCGTCGTCATACACCACCACGGCCTTCGGCGCGTGGCGCTCGATGTGCCGTTGAATCTCATCCTCGCGCGCCGCAAGCATCGCATCGAACAATGCTACGGAGTAGCCGGCGTTGCGCGCAACACTTGCCGCATACAACGTCCCCAGCGGTGGGTACGGCATCATTGCTTTCTCCTCTTTCGGATCGAAAGCAAGGAAGTACGAATGTGTAAACAGAATCTCCGGCATGCCTTGAGTTTAGGGTGTAGAACGCAGAGCTGAGCGCAAGAGCGAACCTATGATTCTATCGCAAACGCTTTCAGCCGTTGATGGTAGAGGGCGAGGATTTTCTCCTCGAAATTTCCGACAAATGCTCGCGACTCGTCGGTGGTACATTTGAAAATCTTGATGCGCGTGTCGCTATCGAAAATCGGATAGCGCTTCTCCCAAAGCTGCGATGTCCGATGCATGAGAAATTCATCCAATTTCGATGCATCGAAGAGCGAAAACGGCAATTCGAGCACCTGTTGGATGATACTTCGGCGATCATTGACCGTTCCGAGTTCAAGTTGACTGACGTCGAAGTTAGGAAAGAACGAGTTCACCCATCTATTCGCCTCCATGTACTGCAGAAACAGCGCGCGATTGAATGTCGGTTTCAGTGTCGCTACTTCCGTCGCCTGGTAGATGTTCCGCTCTTCATGCGTCAAACACGTCGTCGTCGTGAAGTAGTTCAGGCAAAAGAATTTTTTTCGGTTGAAGAAGATGATCTTCTTGAACAGGATGAGCAGCGTACGCGCAATCCAGAGGCGTCCGGGTTCAGTGACGATAAAAAAATCAATGTCGCTCTTGGCATGTGTTGCATTCTTCGAAAGGTCGCCGGAGACAAACACGCCGCGAACGAACGGGAACCGTTTGATGATATGCGTGACGAGACGTGCAATGATCCACATGCGCCGCGCATGGCGCTCGCGCTGCTGTCTGATAGTAACGACGGCGGACGTTTTCCCTTTGACGAAATAATAGCCTTGATGCGCCATGATAGTGTTGCCAGCCTGCCGCACGAGTTCTGTATGGAACTGCTGCGGCGTCATCGAATTGACGCCAAGGAATTGGAACAGCTCTCTTTCGGTCAACGGATGCGACCAGATGTCATAGTAGAGCAGTGTTTTGAGAACTTCGGTTTCGAGATGCATGGGGATTGCATTTGTTGGTATCAATATGGTAAGATTGCTTCTAAGTTTCCAGAGGCGACCAAGCTGAACGCCACCATCTCGAGGTTACGATGCAGGAGATGGTAACCTGTGCCGTTGTACCTGAATTCCGACTGACAAATCTTGCGCAAGGACGCGAAGGCGCAAAGAATGAAAGGGAACAAGAGGAAATCAGAAATAATCTCTGAAACCCCATCGGACCACTTCATCCCGACTCTGTCGGGAGCGAGTTCATTTTTGAAATTCACTTAAGATCATCTTTGCGACTTTGCGTGCCTGCACGCCGTCGTGTGGCTAAATCGGGTTTTAGGTTGTACAATCTTCATGTTTTTGGATATATTGGTCACAGCTTTTTTTCGTAACAACTCGTTTCTATGCTCGATTCATTCCTGACCTTTCTTCGATACCAATGGCAGCGCCTCCGTTCGTTTATCCTCAGCAGGAAATTCGTGTACGTTGTCGCGGCTCTCGTCGCGCTCTTTCTGATGTTCAATTACGTCATCATGCCGTGGTATGTCTATCACGGCGGTACGCTCACAGTGCCCGATGTGCTCAAGATGCAATTCGCGGACGCGGAAAAAACGTTGGATGATATTGGCCTTGTTCCCGTTGCCAGCGATACCATTCTCGACAACAATCATCCAGTGGGCGCGGTGATATCTCAAAACCCGCGACCGGGTGCAGTGGTGAAGTATGGGAGGCGCATCTATCTGACGGTGTGTGGTGGTGAGGTGCTGGTTGCCGTGCCGACGTTGCGCGGGCGCTCTGTGCGCGACGCGCTGTTTGCGTTGGAGCGAAACGGCTTAAAGGCAGGCGAGGTCATTCAAGTGCCCTCGGATTCGAGTCCCGTCAATACAATCATGAGCCAAACGATTCCGCCCGGCGAGCGAGTGAAAAAAGGGACGCAGGTCGGTATCACTGTGAGCACAGGCAGTCTGACAAGAACCATTGAAGTGCCGAACCTCGAGGGGAAATCGCTTGCCGACGCGGAAAAAATCTTGGAGTACTTCGGCCTCGCACTTGGCAAAGTTGCCTATCAGCTCAATCCCGAAGTGTTGCCGAACACGGTTGTTGGGCAAATTCCGACAGCCGGCGCGCACGTAGATAGCGGAAGAACCGTTGACCTCTTCGTCGTCAAAGCCGGACAAGTGTTGGATGAACGATGATGAAGAAACGCGACCTCATCATAGCGCCTTCGATCCTCTCTGCCGACTTCTCGGATTTGAAAACGCAGATCATGTTAGCAGAAGACGCCGGTGCCGATTGGCTGCATCTCGATGTTATGGACGGGCATTTTGTTCCGAACATTACATTCGGACCGCCACTCATCAGAGCAATTCGCAAGCTGACGAAGCTTCCCTTCGATACCCATCTTATGATCGAGAACGCCGATCAGTATCTGGAAGAGTTTCACGCAGCCGGCGCCGATCATCTCACGGTGCACGTCGAAGCATGTACGCATTTGCATCGCACGGTCAGCCGAATCAAAGAGCTTGGGATGCTCGCAGGGGTCTGCATCAATCCGGCGACGCCGGTTTCTTCGCTCAAGGAGATTCTCCAGTACGTTGATTTGGTGCTGATCATGTCGGTGAATCCGGGCTTCGGCGGACAGAGGTTCATTCCTACTTCACCGCAAAAGATTCGCGAAACAGCAGACATGATCAAACAGAAAAAGCCTGAAGTGTTTTTGGAAGTTGACGGTGGAGTTGACGACACGACTGTCGAACTCGTCGTCAGCGCGGGAGCGAATGTGCTCGTTGCGGGGAATTATGTGTTTGGAAAAGGAACGATTCGCGAGGCAATTGAAGTGCTCCGTCAGAAGGGCGAGCAGGCTATTGCATAGAGCTACTGTATTTGGGTTCGATGTGTCGGTTCATCAAAACCCGATTCGTTTGCAAGACCCGCCGAAGTGAAATCTTGGTTTGAGATCGTATGTGCCCAATGCGCGGAATGCAGTAAGGCGAATGAATATGCGGCGGCGATAAGAGGGACGAGAAAAAGGTATACGACCGACTCGTTGAACAGAAACCAGAATATGGATCGCGAAAACAGCACGGCCTGCTGTTCGATGATCCCAAGAGCGATACTTAACCTATAGAACATGCCTGCACCAAGCCAAACAATCATACCACAGGCATAGACCTTCAGAGAAAGCGCCAGCGCTTCTCCCTTTGCCAAAGCCCTGCCGCTTGCTACGGCTTTACCGACAATCGCCATGGTGAACCCACCAATAATTCCCACTGCGATCGCTGTGAGATCGGGATTTCCCAATGGTCCGCCGATGATTACTCCATCCTCCGTCACCAAATGATTGGTCGGCATCAATGCGTCCCGCACAAACAGTTGTCGAATAAGAAACACACACCAAAACCCGATGAAGAAGAGTTTGCTCGAAGAAATATCTTCCGGTGACCCGCTGGACGTCGTCGCGCTCTTGTAAAGTATCTGAAAGAGAAAGAACATCGAAAAGGGGGAGCAGAGCAGAAGACTACCCAGAGGGGCGGAGTCAAGTCTGATGCGTCGAAGTACGAGAATTGCTACAGCGCCAAGAGCGCACGCAACGAGGCAAAGAACTGAGGGAGAGACGCGGGGAGGTCTATTCATTGGGCGACTACTTTTTCTTGACCCTCAGGTCGTACTCGTGGATTTCTCCCTCGACCTTGCCTCGCGCTTCAGGCTTGAGAATCTCTTCTAATCGAATTGTCCATCGTCCTTCTTCATGTTTGAATAGGGACATAGCAACGCTTGCATTCACGGTGTCTTCCGCACCGCGTACGAGGGCTGTGGCGGTGTCCGAAACCTGCAAGCGCGACCCCGAAGGCGACGCGATCGTCACACGATACCCCTGTGTAATAGCGGAGTGCTGGACAATCAACGATAACGTGACCATGTGCTTCGACGTATCGTAATGCAGCAGCGATTCCCGCTCGCCGCCCGAAGACGCCGAGCGCACGCCGATGCGCGGCCGGAGCAGAATATAGGCAATACCTTTCGACGTCATCGATGTGACGAGTTGAGAACCGGTTGTATCCAGCGGAGGCAAGGCAACCTTGGAATTGGGCGACGGGGGCAGCGGCTTGATGAGGAGATATATTGTGAGAGCGAGTGCAACCGGAATTACATATGCGGGTCGAAGATATTTCGCGAAGAGCTGAGTCCAACTCTCTCCATTGCGAACAACTCCCAGCTCATCCTCAGCAAACGCACGCCTCGCCACTTCCAGTTCGTTTCTGCACGCGTCGCACACTTGAAGGTGCTTCTCATACGCGAGTTTCGTTGTCAACTCCGCTCCGTCCACGTATTCTACAATTTGCTCCGGTGTAAGATGCCCCTCCGCAAGATACCTCTTCTCCGCGAGCGTTGCCGCCTTGAGTTGTTTCCAAAATTCCAGCTCTTTTTGTAGTTCAGGCGATTGCGGCAACGCATCTTCCACCTTCTTTCTTTCCGATGCGGTCAGCCTACCGGCAACGTAGTCAGGAAGGAGATCTTTCAATTCGTCAATGTTCATATTCATTGTGCCAATTCCCCCCAGCTTTTTTAGTCGGTTGAGGGGAGAAAACGTTTCACTGCAGTTTCTTCCATAACTCACGGGCTTTTTTCAGACACCGATGCTTGCGGACACGGAGTGCTTCCTCGGTGATGCCGAACTGTTTGGCGAGTTCCGCGTTGCTGAGATCGTCTCGAAAGTACTGTTCAAAAAATATACGGCACGGCTCGCCGATGATGTGAAGGAGGCGGCGCACGAGTACAAGTTCTTCCTTTGCTTCTGTAAGTGCGTAAGGCGACGGAGGGTTTGCAAGTTCGGCGGCGAGCTTTGGCTCATATTTTCGCTCGACCATCCTTCGTCTCATTTCACTAATCGCAGTGTTGACAGCGATTTGCTGGACGTAGGTTTTGACGGAGGCTCGATGATTGAATTTTGCGGCTTGGAAATTCTCAAGAGCCTTCAGCAGTGTCATCTCAACGATGTCGTCCTGCAGAACGCCCTCGATCGTGCCACAGCGCGCCACGGCTTGCCGAACCCATGATTCGATGAGAGCAACGTGTTTGCCCTCGAGAAAACCTTGCACCAGTTCATGGTCTGAGGGTGACATCGCAACGGTTAGAGAACAATGGTAAGACGACCTGAAGCTACCGAAAGAAGCTGCTACAAGAAAAGGAAAATAGGACTGAGATTCAAAGCCGGAGGGCG
>CAYUFU010000029.1:0-38498 GCA_964444145.1 uncultured Chitinophagales bacterium | reverse complement strand
GTGCAGATCATTTTCCATCCGAGATCCGAAAGCATAGCAGACCACCTGCCGCCTTCGCACCCGACTTCGAGCGCAACGCCGGGTTTCGGTAACAATTGCTGCGCGTTGAGTATGGTCGCGCGCTCGATCCCGCTGATGTACTTCCCCCATGTTGTTGTTGCCCCAATGCGCTCCCAAAAGAGCTCATCGTACTGCATAATCATGTGAATCTCCCTGAAGAGGTTGCTGTTCAGTACTGCCGGAAGCAGTCTTGTGCGGCGCGCGGTAACGACGTGGCCGCCGAACTGCGTCGCAAACAACAATCAGATTCTTTCGCAAACCTTACTTGCTGATGTTGCGCAAACGATGTTATTGAACCCTTTTGCCAAGGGCATCCCTTCGGGACAGGGTTCACATTTACGTTTCGATTCTTTGTCGGGGCTTCGCCCCGACCTATTCATATGTAACGCCTTCGGCGTCGGTTCTCTCGAATTCGTCCAGTCGCTGTGCATAATGGTACCAAAATATGGCTGTCCCTGAAAGGGACGAATGTGAATAGCCGAGGGCAACGCTCTCGGTTTTCGAAATAAAATTTTGGTTTGAACCCTGTTCCGAAGGAATGGCTTCGCCAAAAGGGTTCAATGATCTTTTCGCTGAGAGTCGTTGTGTTCACTTTCCGTAACGTCAATTACTTATATAGGTCAAGTTGAACCTACCGTTACCATTTTTCTCCGCGCGGATACAAATGATCGAACTGCTGTTGTCCGCAAGAAACGGCACCGAGGGAAACCGCTTTAGCCCCAGACGAAAACAGTCATCGTAGGCGTCATTGCTTTCCTTTCTTCTTGTGCACGCGTGCCGGCACGCCGGCAACAATGGAATTCGGTGGAACATCCTTCGTCACAACACTCCCCGCGCCGACGATTGCGTTTTCTCCTATTGTCACCCCGCAGAGAATCGTCGCGCTCGTGCCGATGGACGCGCCTGTCCTCACAAGCGTCGGTACGACCTTCCAATCCGCTTCGGTTTGCATCGAGCCGTCGGCGTTTGTTGCTCGCGGATGTTTATCGTTGATGAAGGAGACGTTGTGCCCGATGAACACATTATCCTCGATCGTGACACCTTCACAAATGAACGTGTGGGAGGAAATCTTACAGTTCTTCCCGATCTTCACCCCTTTTTGGATTTCGACGAACGCGCCGATCTTCGAGTTGTCGTCAACTTCGCAGCCGTACATGTTCACGAAGTTGAAGATGCGGACGCCCTTGCCAAGTTTCACGTCGGGCGCGATGCTTTGATACATGGTGCTCATAGTCAGGTACGAAGTTAATTGTTGTACGTCGGAAGACTGATTAACGAGCGCGATGTTGATTTCGACAAGTGGGACAGCTCGACGCGCCGCCCACCGGCTTTGACGGAAATGTTCGCCGCCTCGAGCACCTTCACCACGTTCACGCCCGATTGTCCGTCCGAGATCGGCAGTCTTCCCGTCAGGATGGACTGCACGAACTCCGTTGTCATGCGCGAGAGTGCCTCCGAGGGATCAATGTTCGGTGAATACATATCCCCCGTTCGATATTGCACGAGCTTTTTGTATACCGCGTCCTCGTCTTTCATATCTACGCCGCGATCATACACTTTGATTTTCTCACTGGCTTCCATGTCGTCGTACACCACCATCAGCTTTGTGCCGCCGAGAAGAATTTTTCTGACTTTCACCGGGGAGAGCCAATTGACATGAAACTGTGCGATCAACTTATCGTTGAAGTGCACGGTCACGTACGCGACGTCTTCGAACTCGCTGAAATGATTCACTCCCATGCACGATACGGCGACGGGCTTTTCGTCAATCAAATAATCCATGATGGAGATGTCGTGGGGAGCGAGATCCCAAATCACGTTCGTATCGTGTTGGAACAAGCCGAGGTTGACACGCACGGAGTCGAAGTACAGAATGTCGCCGATGTCGCCCCGCACGATCAGCTCTTTCATCTTTTGTACGGCACTTGTGTACACGAACGTATGGTCAACCATCAGAGTCAGCATTTTCGAGTAGGCGAGGTCGAGTAACTCTTCTGCTTCGGACGTTTTTGACGCCATCGGTTTTTCGAGCAAGAGGTGTTTCCCCGCTTCGAGCACTTTCATACCCAGCGGGTAATGGCTCGAAACAGGCGTTGCCACTGCAATTCCAACGACATCGTCACGATCCAACAAATCGTCGAACGTTGAGGTTGTCTCGACCGTTGGGAACTTTTTCTTGATGTTGTCGAGACGGCGCTGCATCATGTCACACGCAATCACGCCTTCGACCCCATCGGTCGCCAAGAAATTCCTGACGAGATTTGGACCCCAATATCCTAAACCAACAACTGCAATTTTCATTCAGCGCTCCCTACACTTCATTATTTCGCTCCTGTTCCGAAGAGGATGACAGGGATTGTTTTCAGCATAACACGCAGATCGAGAATGATTGACGCATTCTGGATGTAATGCAAATCGAGAATCACCATATCTTCGAAACTCACCATGCTCCTGCCCGCAACTTGCCACATGCCGGTCAAGCCGGGTAACACACTCATGCGTCGCTTGTGCCACTCTTTGTAGTGTGCGTACTCGTACGGCAGACACGGACGTGGACCGACGATGCTCATCTCGCCGCGCAGCACGTTGATGAGCTGTGGAAATTCGTCGAGACTGAATCGGCGCAGCCACTTGCCAACCCTCGTCACATAGGCTTCGTTCACAATCTTGGTGGATGTGCCTTCGGTGAGCAGTGATTTCTCTTTTGACGTGATGAATGCGGCAACCTGCTTTTCTCGATTCATGTCATTATCGCTGCCCACGGTCATCGAGCGGAATTTGTAGAGCTTGAACTCTCGTCCGTTCTTCCCGATGCGTACCTGACGGTAGAACACAGGTCCGCGGGAATTGAGTTTGATGAGAATCGCTATGATTGCAAATACCGGGGCGAGCAACACAAGCGTCATTGCGGCAACAATCATATCGAATGTCCGCTTATAGCCTTCATTCATGTTGCTGATGTTCGACTGAAAGACACCGACGACCGGCACATTGCCATAGTGTTCAATGGAGCGGCGCAATGGAATGATCTCGTAGAGGGGCGAGCACACTTTCACGATGACATTAAGACGCATCGTTCGCTCGAGAAGCTCCATCAGGTGCGTATGTTCGACCTCTTCCAGGCAAACGAGAATTTCCTCCACTCCAAAGCGCCGTACACACTCCGCCATGTCTGCCGTCTTACCGACAACCCTTACACCGTTGAAAACCGGCGAACCCATAGCAACTTCATCGTCCAGGAATCCCACGAGTTGAACGCCGGTGTAATCGTGCAAGAACAAATTTACGGCGACGTTGCGCCCGTTCTCTCCCGCGCCGATGATCAACGCATTACGTTGCACGAGTTTGTTGCGCGAGACGTATAAATAGAGCAAGCGGAAGAGCGATATGCGCACGACGATGAACAGCGCGAGCGCACACAGCGCGAAGAAGAGAATCAACAATCTGCTGTCGACGATGACAGCCGACTTCGTAAAAAAAGAAAGAACGGCAATGCCCGAGAGCAGAATCGCCAAACCCTTCACCACTTGCAACAGGTGTTCGACGAGCGTTACGAACACATTGATCTGGTACAAGCCGAGATAGTGAAAGATGAACACGCACACGACGCCGATGAGAAACACGTAGAGCGTCTGGGCAAGCAACACACTTGGCGGAATCGGCGTGTTCTCCGCCAGCCAGCGCTCCTCGAACAGGAACGCGAAATAGTAAGCTGCCATCACCGTCAGCAAGTCGAGGACGGCGAGAAGGTATTTGTACAGCGGATATTTTCTTGGCGTCGGCATACGTCAGCACTTCATCATGCGTTAGTCGAAGAAGTCTTCAATCGCGGCGGCGACATAGTCAATCTGCTCCTCGGTCAACTCGGGAAACATCGGCAGCGATAAGCCCCGCGAGGCGACCTGCTCGCTCACGGGGAAATCGCCGCGGGTATGCCCCAAGTCTTTGTATGCCTCCTGCAAATGTAACGGCACCGGATAGTGCAAGCCGGTAGAAATATCCCGCGCCGCGAGATGCTGCTGCAGCGCGTCGCGATGCGCTGTCTGCACGACATACAAATGATAGACGTGCTTTGCGCCCTCGCGTTCGGCAGGCAGGATGAGATCGCCTTTGCCGTTGAGCAGCGCATTGTAGCGCGCCGCATTCGCGCGCCGAGCCTCCGTCCACGCGTCGAGATGCGGTAACTTCACGCCGAGCACCGCGCCCTGAATCCCATGTAACCGATAGTTGTGCCCCCAACGTGCGTGGTGATATTTCTTCTCAGAGCCGTGATCGCGCAGCATTCGCATTTTGCGGGCAAGCGCATCGTCGTTCGTTGTGACGCCGCCGCCTTCGCCGTACGCGCCAAGATTCTTGCCGGGATAAAAGCTGAACGCTGCTGCAACCCCAAATTGCCCGACAAATGTTCCGTGATCCTGTGCGAGATGCGCTTGGCATGCGTCCTCCACAACGGGAATCCCGTGCCGATTCGCAATCGCCATGATGTCATTCATCGGCGCAGGCTGGCCGTAGAGATGAACAGGAAGAATTGCCTTTGTTCGTTTCGTGATTGCCTGCTCGATCCGATTCGGATCCATTGTGTAGGTCAGCGGGTCAACATCCACGAACACGGGTTTCGCTCCCGTCAGGGAAATGCCCTCCGCAGTCGCAATGAAGGTGTGCGGCACCGTGATAACCTCGTCGCCTGGACCAACGCCGAGCGCCCAAAGGATGACATGGAGTGCGTCCGTGCCCGTACCTACGCCGATGCAATGCTTCATGCCGTGCGCGTCTGCGAAGTTCTTTTCGAAATCTTCCACGGCTTTGCCGAGAATGAATTGCGATGATTCCACTACCCGTTCGATAGCAGGAAGCATTTCGTGCTTCAGAGTTTGATATTGTGCGTTGAGATCAACAAAAGGGATTTTCATAGTATGTTTCTTGCGATTGACATGAAGATGGTTGTTATCGAGATCGTAGTGCACGGTATCGTTGACAAGCGTTACCCACGCGATGGTTCCCCGCTTACTTGCGGGACCATCAATCCGCAGAGCGTTGCCATTGCTGCTGACCAGTTTTGATTTGTCGCGCTCGCGCCACCAGAGTGCAACATCCATCGGCAGCGCAAACCACAGGTTGTCTTGTGCCGTGATGAATTTCAGGAACTCTTCGTAATAGCGAAGATTCTTCTCGCTCACCATGTAATCCGGATGGATGATGATGTTAATGAGTCCATGGTTTGCGATGATCCAGTCGGATTTTTGCTTCCACAGCTCAATATCCTTTTTCTGCAAGATTTCAATGAGCGTGTGGTCTTGCACGAGGGTAATCGGCAACTCGACCATCTCGCCGAGAAAAAACGGAAAGATGGAACAGCAGCCGCCCGGTTGCGGCTCGAACGGGTCGGTATCGGGAAACGACGAGTCGTACTCGACAGCGATCTCCGGCATCCAGTCAGGATTACGATGCGTCGCCGGCGAACGAAAGCCTGAGACGCCCCACTCTTTGACGTAGGCGTTGATCTTCGGCAAGCGCTCTTCGAAGATACGCCGCGATGAAAATTTTTTGCCGTCGTGATAGAGCCCATGCAAGCCGATTTCACAGCCTTCGGAGCGCAGCGTTTTGAAGATGCTCTTGTCAAATTCATACCGTTCCGCAACAAAATTCCACGAGGAGACGACATTGTATTTCCGTTCCACTGCACGCACACGCAAGATGTTTTTCACGCCGGGATCATTCCACTCAACGTCATGCGTAAGGATGACAGCAGCGCGATGTCCGTACGGCCAATAATTTATGATCGGAATCCTTTCCCTGCCCGTCTCCGTTAGGATGCGCTTCAATTCGTTGTTCGCCTGCTCCACCAAAATGGGTTCGATGGGCCAGCGTGGAAATGTCGCGCGTGCTTGCTTCTTCGCGTACAGACGCCGCAACGTGAGTTGGACACGACGCGGTATCAGTGGACGAAGTGCATAGTACAATGCGTTCACTGCGCTGCGCTGCTTCTCGCTGCTCTTGTAGCGTTCATACAAATAGTGTTCCTGCGCATATCCCTCGTATCCAAGCGACTCGGGTTCGAGAAGATGTTTCGTCACCACGTTCTTGGGCAACGGTGCATCAGATGAAAAACCACGCACGGTGTCGGCATTGATAATCATGGCGTGACCAAATCTCCAACAATATCGAGATAACGTTGCGCCATACCGTCCCAATTGTACGCGGCGTTGAAGCGTCGTAAGCCGGCGATGCGCGTCTCAATGAAACCACGATGAGCATACACGTCCTGAATGACACGCGCAAGATCAGCAGCGTCGTCCGGTGTATAGAAGAACGCGGCGTCGTCATCGAAATACCTCTCCATCACCTTCAGGCGCGGAGCAATCGTCGGGATTTCCATTGCAGCGTATTCGAGCATCTTCACGGGGAGCATATAATTCCGCTTTTCTTCCGTTAGTTTCCCGTTCCCGATGATGCCGACGTGAACTCTCGCGAGTCGCTCGGGAAGATTTTCCACTTCGGTGAACGGCTGCCATTCGATCATGTGCAGAACATTCTTTCGCTGCGCGTGCTGCTTCATCTTATCAAGGTCATCTCCCTCGCCAATGCACAAGAAGCGGAGCAACGGGCACTGCTGTTGCAGCAACGCAAGCGCGTCGATAATAAGGGAAATCCCGAGGCGTTCTGCGATAGTGCCGTGATAGCCGAGCCAGAGTTCCGACCCGTTCGGTTGGTACGGGCGCGGTTTGAAAATTTTCTTATTTCCTACGTTCATGATCAATTCTATTTTCTCCGCTTTGATGCCGTGACCGACGAGCACCTCTTTGTGCAGAACGTTCGTTGCAATCACGCGATCAGCGCACGCGGCAGACACGAGTTCCTGCAGCAGCAACACCTTGACAGGCACACTGTCCAAACTGTACCCGAACTTCGTCGCAAATGTTTCCGGCGATGTGTCGTGAACATCGAGAATCACTTTCGTGCCGACGAGCTTCAGCGGCAGCGCAGCAAGCGTGAGGATGTCGGGCATGTTGTGCACATGCACAAGATCGTATCGTCCCGTCAGAGACCGAGCCGCCAAATGCCAGAACGCAAGCAGCAGGAATTTCACCTGCGAAACAACGTAGCGGACCGTGCTATCGCCCTGGTACTTTTTGCCAAGACTCTTCATGACGAGCTTCCCGCGTTGAACAGTCTCTCGTTCTTTTCCGAGGGCGAACACCTCGACGCGAGCGCCTGCATCGAGCAGCACATCGACATAGTTTTTTATGCGAGCATCGGTGAAGTAGTGCGCATATGCGACCATGGCAACACGAGGCGGTGATTTTTTCCTCATGCTCTCCTCACGCAAAGACTTTTCGCCACATCTCGATCGAGAGGAGGAGAAACAAAATCCTCTGATGATCGTGCGCACCTGCTTTATGTTCTTGCTGCAATCGCCTCACACACTCGCCGTTAAGAAAATTCTTCGTTATAGAATCTGAATCGGCAATCAATTCGGTTAATGTGCGATCCAAGTTCTCTTTCATCCATTTGCCCATCGCTTCGTTGAAGCCGACCTTGCGGCGATGCACGACCCCGTGAGGGAGCCACCGTTCGCAGACTTTCTTATGAATCACCTTGTTTTTCAACTCGGCGACTTTGAACCGACCGGGAATCGCCTCCGCAATTTTCATGACTTCGAGGTCGAGAAAAGGAACGCGCATTTCGATGCTCGCCGCCATCGCCATTTTGTCACCGCATACTAATAGGTTATCGGTCAAAGAGGTGCGCGCATCTATGTATGTCATCTTTTCGAGCATCGTCCCTAACGGCGCACGTGCCAATTGGGTGCGAACATAATCTGTAAGGAGATATGGGCTGCTTTTCACCGCAAAATCAGCGCTAAACAGTTGCTGACGCAACATCGGGGTCGTAATGGAGTACATGCTGACAAACCTGCCGATCTCATCATTTTGGGCAAGCGCTTCGATCAGCCGACCGGGCGGTTCTTGTCCGCGGAAGAACGGCAAAACAATCGTCCCGAGTGGCTTGGCGAACTGGGGCGGCAGCCACTGCAAATACGGAACGTGCTGCGCTGCAAGGTGACGGCCGTAGCCGGCGAAGGGCTCGTCTGCCCCCTGACCGCTCAACAGTACTTTGACCTTTCCCTGCGCGAGCTTCGCAACAAAATAGTATGCTGCTGCCGACTCGTTGCCGATAGGCTCCTCGAGATGCCACATGTAGCGCTCCATGAACGCGAGGTAATCTGCATCGCTAACGCGTCTGCCGGAGAAATCCGCGTCGAAGTATTTCGACGCTTCTTGCGCGGCTTCCAGTTCATCATCGCGTTCCTCCGCCCCGTGGAAGCCGATAGAGAACGTGTGCACATGTGCCTGCTCCTTGCTCATCAGCGCAAGGAGGGTATTTGAATCAACGCCGCCGCTCAACGAGAGACCGATCGGTGTATCGGCGACCATCTGCCGCTTCACGGCTTCCGGATAGACAGTTGTCAACGCCTCGATCCACTCCGCCTCCGTTCGTTCGTGATTGATTGCCGGTGGAATGCTGGAGTATTGTTGTGTTTTCACGCCGCTATAGGTTACCACCACGTAGCATGCCGGCGGAATCTTCCGAATGCTCTTGAAGAGGGTCCACGGCGATGGTGCGTGGCGGAAAGCAATGATGAAGTGCAGCGCGTCGAGGTCAATTGCACGCGACACGTTGCGATCGCAGAGAATCGCCTTCATCTCGGAAGCGAAATGGAACACGCCGGCCTTCTCGTAGTAGTACAGTGGCTTGACACCGAAATGGTCGCGGGCAAGATATAGCCGCTGCTTCTTTTCATCCCAGATCGCAAATGCAAAAATGCCGTTGAACTTCGTTGCGCATTCTTCGTTCCACTCTTCGTATGCATGAACGATCACTTCCGTATCGCTGGCAGTTTTGAACTTGTGTCCGCGTGCCTTCAATTGTTCGCGCAGTTCGCGATAGTTGTAGATCTCACCGTTGAAGGTAATCCACACAGTCCCATCTTCGTTGCACATCGGCTGGTCGCCCGTGGCGAGGTCAATGATCGAGAGGCGGCGATGTCCGAAACCGACCGTCCCATCGGTCGAGAAATAGTAACCGACGCCGTCCGGTCCACGATGCTGGATAGACGCAGTCATGTGCTCTACCAGATCCCTCTGCACACGTCGATGCGTATTGAAGGCGAATGTTCCCACGATGCCGCACATTAGAGCGCGTCCTCCCCGTTCGATGCGGCAATCGTCGCCGTGACCAAATCGTCCACTGTCAAGATATCAATCACTCGTTTCTCGCGCTGTTCCGCGCAATAGCGGAGCAACGGAAAGAGCAAGCCGCGCATTTGTGGCTCGGGCAGTGATGGATGGAACCAAAAGTGTGCGGCAAGTTTGGTTTCCGCGGCTTTGTCCACGAATCTCTTCAAGCGCGTGAGGCGTTCCTCAAGATTCCACCCTTCGCCGTCCAGATCAATACAAGTCGAATCGTGAACGCCCCACATGCCGTCGCTGCGGCGCATCGGCAAGCTGATTTCGGCATGCGAGAGAGGAAACGCGCGGACGTTGCGAAACCCTTTCATTGCGAGCACCTCGAAGTTTCCCACATCGTTGCCGGGAAATACCCAGGTCCTCGGTGTAACCCCAAACGATTTCATTACCTCGAGACATGCATCAATTTTGCTTTCTGCGGCGTCGTTTGGACAATACCTACCGAAACCGCCGTGCGAGAAACTGTGGCAGCCGAGTTCGTGCTTCGCCTTGGCGCGGAGGATCATCTCGATCAAATCGGGCGCGTACCACGCAGGGTCACGTTTGTAGTCCGTACAGGGATCCACTTGAAACCAGTCGCCGGTTGAAAATCTCCAATAATGATTTTCGAAATACGGCGTCCGCACGATATCGGGATGTGCGAGCCCGTCGCCGTTGCGTTCACATTTCTCAAGGAAGAGATGCGCTACAGTTGCCCATGTGCAAGGAACGTCATACGTATCCATGTGCGCAAGAATTTCCGGCACTTGTGCCCGCTCACGCAGTCCGATCCGAACTGCATCGTCTCTCGTCAAGCCTTTCGCGTACGCCCAGCCCCATGCCAACTCGAAATCAATGGAGATCGTAACAACGCCGCGCTGCAACCGTTGAGCGGGATGGAAAGCCGAATCGAAAAACACATAGGGTCTGTTCGGAGAGAAGCGAAAGACCATCTCCGACGTCAGAACTTTCGCTCGTTGCGGCAGGAGCGCGTGGAAGCGCCCCCAGGAGGATTTGGCAAACGAGAGCAGAGGGGAATCCTTCGATGCGAAGGTGGTACCGGCGCCGCGATGCGTTGGCTCGACGCGCCCGTCCGCTTCTTCATTGGCGCGAGTGTGTTCTATTCCGTTACGATGTTCCACGAGTCGAGTATTAGATTTTTGTTCGTCATCAGTGAACGTTACGTCAATGAATCGTAAATCCGTTCAAGTGCTTGCGTTTTTGGGCGCACGTCCAGCTCGTTGTGCGCTCGTTGCGCGGCGGCGGTCCCCAGCCGGCGCCGCAGTTCCACATCCTCCTGCAATCGTCGCAGCGCAGGGACGATTTTGGCTGGATCATGTTCATCGAGCAACATGCCGTGGACGCCGTCAGTAATCACCTCGGGAATTCCCGCGTGGCGCGTCGTGATGATGGGTAAGCCCGCGGCCATCGCTTCGACAATCGTTCCGGGAATGCCCTCCTTATCACCGTCAGGTTGTGTTGAGCTGAAGTGAACGAACACGTCCGCATCGTGATAATATTGCACAAGCCGGTCGCTCAAATGGGGCACATAACCGACCAGTTCGACCTTCTCATGGAGCTGTTCTCGATCGATCGTTCGCTTGATCTCGCGTTCGAGTTCGCCCACCCCGACGAGAATAACTTTTGCGTTGACCCCTTGCGCTCGAAGCTCGGCGGCTGCACGCACTAAATGCTGCTGCCCTTTCTTCGGTTCCAAGTGTCCAACGCACAAGATGTTGAGGCACTCTTTCGCGTCGTACGTCCTCGCATCGAAACGGAACCGCTGTGTGTTAATCCCATGATAGTGGATGCGAATTTTCTCTTCTGGGATTCCGCAGCGAATCGCGTCGCGCTTCATATCCTCGGACATTGCGAGAAACAGATCCACCTGATCGAATGTCCGGCGAAGATAGCGAAGACCCAACCCTCCAAGCCGATGCGGGAACGACGAAATGTCGTAGCCGTACAGCGACACGACCGAGGGGAGGCGTACCGCGTTCAACAACGGAAGAAAGAACGCCGCATCCACGGCGAAATGAAAATGCCAGAGCACGGGATCGAACGACCCAAGCCAACGTGCAGCAGCCGCGACTTCATACGGCATCAATGCTTTCGTCGTGGAGTACGCGAGCGAACCAACCGCCCGCTCGAGTGCATTGCCGCGCTCGTTTATGACGTACATGTTCGCGATGTCAAATTCTCGATTCGGACTCCGATGATGCGCAATAACGATTGACGTGTACCGCTGCAGGGTCGCGATTTGATTTCCGACGAACGTTTCCGTCGGCGCGAGGTAGCCGCGAATTGCGTGTACCACGGCAGCTTTGCCCATGGTCAAACCCCGAGCATTGTTCTATACACCGCCACCGTCGCCGCAGCAACCGCTTCCGAAGAGAATCTCGTGTCCGCTTTTTCTTTGGCGTTACGAGAGAGACGAAGCCGCAAGGCTTTGTCTTCAATGACGTTGATAATGTTACGAGCAAGCTCTTCAGCGTTGCCGCATTCGAACAGCAATCCATCCACTCCATGCGCAACCATGTAGGGAACGCCGCCAACTGCCGATGCAATCACGGGCAAGCCGCTCGCCATCGCCTCGGCGATTGCCATCGGCGTGTTCTCCTGCACCGAGGGCAGGACGAGCGCAACGGATGCTCGCATGAGCGCTGCGACTTCGCGTTGCGTTTTGCTTCCGGGAAACAGTACGCCGCGAATGCCTCGCTCCGCAACAAACTGCTGCATCTCCTTCACGTATTTGCCATCCTCCGCTGCACCGACGACATGCAATGTGACATTCGGTATTTCGCGCTGGACGATGTCGAGCGCACGCAGAATGTCCATGGGTCGCTTGAGTCGGGTCAACGCGCCGACAAACAGCAAGCGCCGATCGTCACCATCACCCTTCTGCGGATCTTCGAAAAAAAGGCGGCGCACAGGATTGGTGATGTGATGTTTCCTCACGTGCACCGGCAGGAACGAATCCACATACGGCGAAATCGTAATCACGTCATCGAAATGTTTTCGTACCCACTGCTCGAGCAGCGCATCGAGTTGATGGCTCCAGTATTCGGGTCCCTCCCACACGCGCGATTCACGGGCTTTAATGCCGTGCACGGTGAAAATTTTCCGAGCAGGTTGTGTGATGATCGCGCCAATGGCCAGCGCCATGTTGTCTTGGCAATGCACCAGATCGGGATTCAAGTGTTTCAAGCATCGTCGTGCGTTGACGATGTTCGGGATGACATGAGGCCTCGCGAACGGTGACGATGGAATTGCAAGAAAATGGAACGTCATGTCGTTCCGCCGTTCCACGCGATGCGCGTCAATCCCCCGCGCAAGCGCAATGATGTGAAAATCAAATATATCAACGTACGCGCTCAACCCTTCGAGCAGTCCGATCGTCGCCGTTTCAACGCCCCCGGTCACACTGACGCCGTCGTACGGATAGTTCGTCATGATGGCAACAGAGGGACGCGCCTTGGCGCGCACCGCACTCCGCGGCAGGGCACTTACCGCACGCGCGTTCGATGCTTCCCGATATGTCGTCACGGTCTCGATTCTACCCCTTTCTCGATCTGCACAAGGGCGGAGGGCTTTGGACGAGTTTTCGCCATTCGTCGCTCATACAAATATTGCATCAGTTGATATAAGCGAGGGCGAAAGGGCTTGATAAACCGCCCGTGCTCGACTAACTCGCCCCGAAATTTCTCTTTGAATTTTCTTGGACCGTACTGTTCGCCTTTCTTCCCTGCGCCGCCGAAATCGAACACGCGATAGCCGTGCGTCGCGCCATATTCCATCATTTCCCACGCGAGCGTTTCGTTCGGATTCAGCTTGGCAAACTCGCGATTGGAAGCGGCGTACCAGTCGAACACAACGCCGTTATGCAACAGTGCCAAACGCGTTGCTGCGATATGTCCATCCACGACAGCGAACGTTGCGCGCAGCATACCGCGCGGAACGAGGGTGTGGAACGCATTGATGAACACCGACTTATCGAACAACGGAATCCCCTTGCTGTCATAGAGCGAACGAATCATCTCGTACGCTTGTCCCTCCTCGCCTTGCTGAACGCAGCGCGTCGTCAGCCCTTTCGCTTTCGCCCGCCGAATACTGTTGCGCGTGTTCGTGTCGAACGACATCCACACTTTCTCAACATCACGGTCGAGGCGCACGATGTAGTTCAGGTACGCGACGTACTCCCAACCGTGCATTGCAAACAGTTCGATGAGTCCTTTCGCGTTCTCTGCCATGCGCCACTCGGCAAACAGGCTCTCGTGCTTTATGCACTCGGCAAGTTGCGGAAGCGCGTCGCGATAGAACGCCGCTTCATCGCTTTCGTTGTGCAGCCACGCGGGCGCAAAGATCGTGCAGCGGCTCTGCAAGCGCGCCGGTGCCGCTGCTACCGGACGAATCGTGAAGGCACTAAACCCGCCGATTTCCTTCGCACCGTCCACGAGCACGAACGACGATGCGCGAGCATTCTTGGCATCCCGAAACAGCTCGAGGAACTCGCGCGTATGAAAAACGCTCGCTTCCCTCCGCTCGTTCGAAACGGTTTCGCTCCGCAGCAATGTGCGCATACTCTCCACTTGCATTATCGTCCTCGACACCTACCTTCTGCAGTCCCAGTTACGAGTGCTCAAACAAGTCCACAACTCCAGCCGCAGCGAGACGACGCAAGGGCGCCGACCCTTTCCCATTTGTCTTACGCAGGAGGTTTTTTACCGTGGTTTTCCATCCAAGATTCTTGAGTAGTCGAAATTCATCGCGTGTGAGCGGGAACGTTCTGTCGCCCCAAAACACGACTTCGCGTATTTCCTTCCAGTCGCGCGACATCTGACGGTGAACATAATCAACACGGCGACCCAGCATCGGGATCATCTTGTTCAATTTCTTGTCAGGGAGCTGCACGGCAGCGAGCGTACGCGCACGCACCGCCTCGGTGTGCGGATCTTCGCCCAACGGATCGCAGTTGAAGGCGTTGAGTTTGAGATAGAGGTTTGTCGTGTTGGCGGCGTTCTCGCGCAAATGCCAAATCGCATTCCCCCGGAAGATCATCACATCCCCCGGCTGATCTTCGATCACGATTTTCGTCGCATGTTTCAGCGTCGTTTCCGGCGCGTTCTCCTCCGTCAAACTCGCACGCAGACGTGCAGAAGTGTTGTAGGTATTCACCCACAATTCATCCTTGGGATACAGCACCAGCCGTGATCCCGGCGGCACCGAAACGGAGAAGCCGACGGAAATCTGCGACGCATATCGATCCTTATGCGCGAGCGGATTCGGATTTGCGTTCGGCTCGTACACTTTGATGTGCCGCTCGGAAAGCGTGAGCCGCTTCGGATTCAACCCACACACCGCACCAACGACCTGCATGAATTGATCGTAGTAATCGGATGAATCAGGAAATTCGTAGAGGCTCTGCTGTTTGTTACCGATCGCCCATTCCTTCAAGCGGTTCGCGTCAAGGTACGCGTCAACCTGTTTGACGAGCAAAGCGAAAAACGTATCCGTTAGCCCCTTCCGGATATGCACATAGCCCTTCTTCGAAAACTGTTTTGCATAGTCTGCTGGATTGAAGTTGAACATGGTGCTCATTGACAAATCTCCTATCGGTTGGTTATCTCTCGTGGTCTCACGTCGTCTCGTGCATGAACGGACATTACGCAAAACCAAACAGTTCATACAGGTTCATAGGTCGTTCCTACGAACTTTGATGACATCCCATTTTTTTTGTTCTGCTAATGAGTTCCCTCTCTCGGAGCTTTTTCATTCCCAATCGCCCGCAGGCAAAGCTCTTGAACTAATTCAATGGTCATCCAAGACCAACAACACAACAAACTCTTTCTTCCGGCAGCTCGTCGGTAACACGAGTTACGCCATCAACTCAACACGCAGTTCTCGTGCAACGCGAACGAGAGCCTCTCGCGACTGATGCGGCAGCGGAATTCCATCTCGCGCATAGCGTCGGGCAAACTCGCCGCGCATTTCACCGGGGATTCGAACATGATCGCCCGCAGCTTTCGCCGACGCGCAAAGCATCTCGATGCGCGAGAGAAAGCGATCCATGGGTTGAAATTTTTCGACGTGCAATGCAAGAAACATATGCCCGACGTTTGCACGCGTATCGGAAGCGAACACCGAGCCGACCTCACTACTCAGCGCCGCCCCTGCAAGAACACCGCACAAAATCTCGACGATCAGCGCCAGGCCGAAGCCCTTAGCACCGGCAGCAGGAAGCAGCGCTCCTTCTGCAAGATCTTCTGCATTGACCGTCGGCATCCCATCTTTATCGAGCGCGACCCCTTCGGGAAGCTGGCGTCCATTCGCACCAAGTGTGCGCGTAGTCGAGCCTGCGATTGCGCTCGTCGAAAAATCCACGAGGATCGGAACGCCGGACAATGTCGGGCAGCCGACGGCAATCGGGTTTGTACCGAAGACGGGCCGTACGCCGCCGAACGGCGCGACCTTTGCAAAACCATTTGTGCATGTTATCCCGATGCAGCCTGCATCGGCCGCAAGGGAACAGAAATAGCCGAGCGCGCCGTTCAGGTTGCTGCGTTTCACCGTCACGACGCCGACGCCTTGTCGCTTTGCAAGATCAATTGCCCGCAGCATTGCTGCCTTTCCTGCAACATGTCCGAACGCATCCGCAGCATCAACCATCTCCGCTGCCGCAGCAACGGGCGTCCAGCACATGCGCGCAGGCGATTGAATTGCTCCATGTCGCAAGCGCTCGATGAACGTCGGGAGTCGCAGCACGCCTTGCGGATGACGGCCGCGCACGTCTGCCCACACCAACGCCTCAGCCACAGTCGCAGCATCGTCGCTGCAAGCACCGGCTTTTTCTAAAAGGCTGATGACGAGCCGCTTGAGTGCTTCTGCCTCTACTGTTGCCGCCTTGCTGAGGTCATCCTGAATCATCCCGTTGCCTTCGCGAGGGTGCCGACGACTGCGGCGGGAGACCGATGCGCGCGCCACGCTTTTACTTTTCCGATCTGACGCAACACGTACAAGTACAACTGAAAAACCCAGGGCATCGGATCCCACCATTTGAAATAGAGAAACGACGACGGTGCGGCTCGACTGATCACCCATTCGCTCCAGGAGAGCTCGCCATTCTTATGCAACTGCCGAAACGCGAGAATGTCTTCCCACGGCTTCACGAGACAAATGCCCTCGCGATACGAATTCAACGGCGGAAGCGGGCGCTTCGTAAGGCGATTGTACGTCAGAGTCGCCAGGTCAATGCCCGCACGTGTCAGCAATTCGTTCGGCTCGGTGAAACGATGGTTGCACTCGATAAGCTTCAGGGCGCCGTCGCGCGGATCGCGTTTGAACTCTACGCATGCTAACCCGCGCAAGCCGATGCGCTGGAAGAAACGCAGCCCCACCTCCGCCACTTCTGGATTCCAATCGGTCACGTGAAATGTACCGCTACCGAAACCGTTGGGATATTGCCGCAACTTTCTCTTGGTGAAATGAAACAGCGGCTCGCCTCGCTCATCGAGATACGAATAATAGCTGCAGTAGCCTCGGTCGCCGCCGGGAATCAGCTCGGTGACCATCATCTCGACCTTGAACGGCTCGACTTTTTCAAAAGCCGACATTAACTCATGCGCATTGTTCGCAACGAGAAGTTTCTTTTCGGTAAATTTTTTGAACTCGTGCGAGACGCGCGGTTTCAGTCCGCACGGATACTTCACCTGCTCCAATACGGATCGCAAGTCATCCCGCGTGCTGACGATCCACACCTCGGGTGCGGGAATACCTGCGCGTTTCGCCAACTCGTGTGTTCTCGCCTTATCGAGCATGGCGGCGAGCACGTCGTCGTTCGCTTCGGTCATGAGAAACTGGTCAGCGAGCGCCGCGCGATAGTGCACGACGAACTCCAGCGCATCGTCGCCACATGCGATCACCGCTGCGCCGCGGTGCTGTCGTCCTTCTTCACTTGTCAGCCACTCGAACCACCGCTTGCCGATGTCCCCGCTTCCGGGCAATGCGACCCACCGACAAAACCGCGAGAACCGCGCGCAATGGTGATGATCGCCCACGACGATAACTTCGATTCCCTGCCGGCGCAGATTGCGCGCGACGGAGAGCGCGTTCGCGCCGCCGCCAAGTAGAATTGCCGGTGGCAG
Source organism: uncultured Chitinophagales bacterium (assembly GCA_964444145.1). Classification (GTDB taxonomy): domain Bacteria; phylum Bacteroidota; class Ignavibacteria; order UBA10030; family UBA6906; genus CAADGV01. The sequence continues at coordinate 21,070 of CAYUFU010000029.1, read as the reverse complement.
TGACCGATTTATGCGTGGCTTGAACAGCATGCTTCGTCGTTAAGTTCTTCATTGCCCGTCTGGCTTAACAGGAGCTCAAGAATACAAACAGCAACATCAGTGCGCTCGTCCGGATTGGCGATGTTATAGTGATGATGCAATCCGGGGGTCGTGTTGACCTCGATGATTACGCCGCCCGCCTCTTTCAAGGAGACGAGCGGATTCGTCGTGATAACATCAACAGCCGCCAGGCGACTGCCAACGGTGCGCGCAGCGAGCGCCCCTTCCTCGCGAAGCGCTGGCCCGATCGCATTGGTGACCCCCTCATTGTCACGCTGCGCGTTGTCGTTCACAACAGTTTTCACGACAACGTTGCGTCCGGCATTGGGGACCGCATTCAATGCGAGACCTTGAGCACGCAGTGTGCTCCGCATATCTTCATCACGGTGCAAGCGCGTAACGGACGCGGTGCGGCTCGCCGCGCGGCGTTCATTCTCCCGATCGATCAAGACGCGCAGCGTTGACCTTCCGTCGCCCATGATGGTCGGCGGCCGGCGATGCAACGCATGCAGCAGCCTTCCATCAAGATACAATAGCCGGTACGAATCGCCTGCAATCTGTTTTTCGATCAGCAAGCGGTCGCAATGGAGCGAAGCAGACGCAGCGGCGCGACGCATCTCACGCTTGGTTTGTACATTGGCTGCAACGCCGTCACCCGCTCCCGTATCGAGAGCCGGTTTCACAACGCATGGCGCATGCCGTTCAAGAAACCGCTCGGCATATTCGAGCGATGCCAGCGTGAACTCGTAATACTCGGGAACAGGCAATCCCACGCGAGTGAGAAGCTTGTGAACGAGCGGCTTGTTCCCCGCTATTGTGAGTGTAACCGGGTCATCGAGCATGACCAAGCCTTTGTACACGCGCGTGGCTTTGCCGTTCAAACGGATTTCGCCGACGCCGTCACTTAGCTCAAAAAACTCTGCGCCGAGTTTCGCGGCGGCGGTGCGCCACATGCGACCGTAGAATTCCTGTTTCGCCGTTGCCTCGCGCCGGAGCGGTGGAAGGCGGACCTTCAGCCACGCCTGCCGCAGGAAGGTAGCGCCTCGTAGAATCGTGAACAGCGCGTCGTTCATGAAAGAGTGTTGCATCCTGCTTCTCCGAGTATGCGGTCTACCCATTCGTTGGAAAACTCTCCACGCTTCACGGCAGCAAGATATTCAGCTTCGCTCTGCCGGCGTGAGCGCAATTGCGCAAGGACATTCTCTGCGACTTCCTGCGGCACGATGACGACGCCGTTCATATCGCCAATGACTACATCACCCGGATGCACAACAATGCCGCCGCATTGAATCGGATAATTCACCTCCCCGGGTCCACGATGCAACGGACCGATCGGTGTAACACCGCGAGCGAACACAGGCAAATTCAATTCGAGAATTCCCTCGATGTCGCGCACCAAGCCGTCCACCACGAAGCCCGCGATACCGCGATGCTGTGCTTTGGTTGCAACCAAATCGCCGAGCACCGCATTCATCGGCGACGCGCCGGCATCCACAACGATCACGTCACCCGGGTTCGCGATATCCAGCGACTTGTGGACCATCAGATTGTCACCGGGAAACACTTTAACCGTGCATGCCGCGCCAAGCAGACGAAGATGCTTACCCGTTTGATTGCAAATCTCCGGCGTCATCGTATACAGGCGATTCATGATGTCGGAAATATCGGGAGTCGTGAATTCGCCGAGGCCATTGATGATCTCCCGCCGCGTTGTTGCGTCGTTCTTGCGAATCCGAAACCCCGGTCCCGGATTCATCTCTGCTGTTTTTGGTTTCTTGACTGTCATTCTCGTTTCCGTTCATTGCACCAAGCCGAGCATGCCGCGTCAGTTTCGTGTGCCTTCAATCGCGAGTTTATAGGCTTTCACTGTTTCTGCCGCGACGGCATCGGGATTCCATTTTTGCATCGCCAGTTCTCTCGCCTTGAGTCCCATGCGGCGGCGCAGTGCCCCATCCTGCAGCAACCCGATCAACCGATTGGCGAGAGCGTCTTCATCCCCCGACTCGACGAGGAAGCCGTTGAGGCCGTCTTGGACCATTTCGGCAAGGCCGCCAACGCGTGAGGCGACGGCAGGTTTTCCTAACATCAGCGCTTCGGCGATCGCAACCGGAAGGTTCTCGTAAATCGAAAACAGGACGCTCACCGAGCCGTTCTTCATCACCTCGATCAGTTCATGCACCGGCTTGTTACCGTGAAAAACCACGCTCGTTCGAATCGTCGGGTCTATGTTCTTTACCACTTCGGCATAGTATGCAGGATCGGTCATCGGACCGACGATGTCGAGAAACGCGTCCGGTACCCGCTCTTTCACTTTGCGGAACGCCCGCACAAGTCCCACAACATTTTTACGTGGGATAATGACGCCGTTGAACACAATACGCTGCGTCGTCGGAAACTCCGGCTTCGCCTGAACGAACTCGTAGCGAACGGCATTCGGTACACCGACCACACGCTCGGTTCCGTGGCTCAGGCAATGCAGCCGATCGAATTCGGAAATCGAGATTACCAACCGTGCGTTGCGCATGATACGAGCAATCATTTTTTTCGTCAGCCAGATACGTACAGGGCCGATAATCTTGTTCTTTCGCTCACGCAGTTCCGCCTCGAAACTCCCGACGCCGTGGATCGTGAGCGCGTTGGGATAGTCGAGTCTTACGCCGACATCGCCGTGCCCGCCTGTGCCTTGCGCGTGCACTATGTCCGGCTGAAAGCGATGAGCGACTTCCTTCGCTTTTTGAAAATCCCAATACGATTGCGTCGGCAACAAGAAGCGTTTCTGGCCGACCGCGTAATGCACAGTCAGTTTCTTATTCCATTGCTCGATCTGATCGCGCGCCAACGACGGAAGAAAACTGAGCAGAAGGACCTCTTCGATATCATCACGTTTCGCTAACGCCTCCACGAGAATCTGGACTGCCGATTGCACACCGCCGACGACAACATGGTTGAACGGAAACTCCGATACCATCATCACGCGCAATGGCCTCTCTGGATTATAACGTGCCATGATCATAGGGTCTGCAACTTCAGCAGATAGTTTTCGCGATAGATGTTTTGAATGAAGCCAAGGCTGATGAAGAGCGCCGAGTATGCGAACGACGACCAACGCATGTCAATAAAGAAGCCATTGATGAGGAACGCGATGGCGTTGCTGATGAACACGACAACAATGAGCTGGTCTTCCTTTGACAGCCCGGCAAGACGAATGCCGGGATGCCGCAGGGTCAGCACAATGAAGGCAGTCCAGAGCGCCGCGCCGATAAGACCAAGCTCTGCAAGAATCGTTAGGATGGTGACGTGAGAAGTATCGCGCGTGTTGTACACACCGCGGGCGTCGAACAAGTACCGCTCGACCGCCTCATCGAATTTCCCATACCCGACGCCAAAGACCGGATTGTCCGCGATCAGATTCACGCTCGCCTGCGCCATGACGATGCGAAAGTTTGCAGTCTGGTCTTCGGTAAAGCGTCCTTTAATATCCGGCGAAAGCGCCAGTGCTGAATAGAGAACGCCGACGGCAAAGACGGTCAGCATGACCAAACGAAAAATCTTAACACCTGCCTGTTCGCTCGTTTTGTAGACCAAAAAAATGAATGTGAAAAATGCAGCCACCCAGACGGAGCGGGTGAACGTCGCGAACGTCAGGATCACGAGAGGAACGAGAGACGCGCGGAACATCCAGGGTGTGAGCAAACCATACCTCGTGGCGAGAAACAAGAACGAGAACACTAGTTGCAACAACAAGCCGAAGACGATCGGGTTACCGAGCGAACCGATTTGGCGCCCGAAAGCACCGACATCCATCCATTGCAGTTCGGGAGGATAGAGATTTCTGCCCAGAGCGATATTCGCCGAACACAGCAGCAGAGCCTGCACAATGTGAAATACGGAAACATAGCCGAACATCTTGAACAACTCGGAATCTACCTGGATGTTCTTCGCGACGAGGAACAACAACAAGGGAAGGATGTAGATGAAGTAAATCCATCGAATGTCGCCGTAGTCTCCGCCCGTGGCGAGAAGAGATGAAAGGATTGCGTACGCGATGAACAACAGAACGATCAACTCTTCCTTGCCAAAAGAAATCCGCTTCCGCTGCAGCAAGAAGGCAATGAGCAGGATGACCGAGACCGCGGGCGCCAGGAGATTATGCCCGACATTGCTTGCGATGTTTGCCTCATCAACGCCGCCCAACTGAACGACGTACGGCGCGGTGAGATACCAGCCGACGAACAGCATGCGGATGTCTTTGAACGCCGCAAGGAATATCCCTGCGACAATGACACTGATGAGCACGTCCATATTGCCATCGCCAAGCTTGTAGAAAAACATCGCGACGCTTGCAAGTACGATGACGAGGAGCGTGATATATGTGCGGGCGGAAAGCATCGTCGCTTATGATCCCTCCGGCACAATAACCGAAAACATTTCTTTCAACTCTTTGGTCGTGATGATTCTCATCGCCAGGACGGCGGAAAAGAACGCGGCGCACAAGCCCGTCTTGACCACAGTATTCCCAAAGGAGACCTGGCCGAAATAGTAGGCGCCGGCGCCGCCGAACACGACCACGGCAAGCGACAAGAGATGCGCGCGTGTCGGCACCTTAACCGGACAATACCGTTGGACAAGCCAGATACTGATACCGAGCATGAGGAGTTGAAGAAGAATGAATGCCAGTGCAATGCCATGCAACTGCATCATCGGCACCAGCACGGCATAGAGAGCAAGCGCCGCCCCTGCACCGATGCCGTAGGCGATCATCGTTTGCGTGGTCCGCTCGTATGCGGTGACGAGCGCAAAGTTCGTCATGACGAATGGGGTCGAAACGGCGTAGCCTACGGCGAGCACCGTCAACAAAAAGTAAGCGCCCTCGCTGATTTCCTTGCCGAACACGCTCAACAATTCCCGCGTGAACAACACGATAACCAGAGCGATGACCCCGCTGCTGAAGGCGTTCAAGCGCGAGAATTTTGCGTACTCTTCATGGGTGGGGAGATTGCGACGCACGAGATTGCAGAACGATGGATAGAATGACTTATCGAACACGCCCGGCACCCATGTAACAAAGCCTGCAAAGACGGATGCTGCGCGAAAGTAGCCCAACTCGCGCAGCCCCAACTCTCGGAGAATAAACAACGGCGCGGCGTTACCAATCACAAAATTGAGAAGCGTTCCAATGTGCAGCGTTGTCGTGAAGCGCCATAACCCTTTCGGTAAAAACCAGAGAGAGTCGCTCCCGTGTCGCGCAAAATATTCGCGCCGCAGAAAAAAGACTCCGATGAGGAGCGCAACGATGTTAGCAACGACGACGGCGCCGAAGATGTATTGTCGCGGCTCGTGCGTAGGAGATAACACTCCGAACACCATCAGCAGCACAACATTTACAAAATAGAACCACGAAACTGCGTTGTGGGAAAGTGCTAACGCTATCCCCTCCAACTCGGCTTGCAAGATCGCCCACACGAGCGCTTGCGCAAGGAGAATTGGAACGAGAACAAGCAAATAGGAATTGATAGAAACATCCACTTCCGCGCCGAATAACAGTTCCGTTACCGCGGGAAAGAAGAGGCAGAGCGCGTACAACACAAAACCAAAGACAAAGACGATCAGGGCGTAGGAGAAAAGCAATCGAGGGCGCTGGGCCGCAGAAAGCCCCGGAAGATAATTCACGAGCACATTGGAGCCGCCGAACACAAAAAACGTCTGCACGACCCCGACGATGAGCATGAGGAGGCTGTAGAAGCCGAGCGTTTCTGCGCCCATGCGTCCGAGAAGCACATTGGTGCAAAACCCAAGCGCCAATGCGGACGCGGAGAGGTACAGCATCCATCGTGCACCAGAGAATGTTCGCTGCAAAATTGAAATGCGCTGCGCCTGCGCTATCGTCGGTTCGGAATTCATCATGCCCGCATTAAAGTGTTTGAGATGTGAGCAACGCTTGCCGAAGTCCCCTGTGACGATGCGGGCACCTTTCGTAATCGGGGCACAGCAACTTCTTCGTCATGCGTCTTGCCAGCATCAAGATATATGTTCGGAGTTTTTTTTGCAATCATTCTGGCGCTATCACGCGAAAAAAATTCGACTTCGGAAGCGATGAACACACATCATCGCCATCGCGCTCTTCAATTCTTCATGGATACGTAAAGCGGGGGAAACAACTCGTTAATGTTAACGGCTATGTTGCGCCGATCATCAGAGAAGAGCGACGCGCACTCTGGGGGAAGGATGACTCGATCTCGCTGAGGGGGGAAATCCTATTTGCTCGTGAAGTTCAGAATCTGTGCAACCGCAGCCGTAACGATCGCCGCCGTCGTCACGACACTGACAACGTCACGCACGGTCAGCCATGACGTGTGGTCCATGTAAATCGTATCGCCCGGTTGTAACATGATTTTCGCTTCTTCCAACTTGTCCAATTTCCGGAGATTCACCCGCATCTCTTTCGATGCAAGCACTCCATCGCGCCGCACGATGCGGGTAATGCGAATATCTTCGATGTCCGCATCATTCGTCGGACCACCTGAATACGACAGCAGTTGAATCAAATCGGTGTTTGTGTTGACCTCGTACCTGCCCGGATGATGGACAAAGCCCCAGATGTTGATTTGCATAGTCATCTCGTTGGGACGGGCAACATAGAAATACGAGCCTGCTTGTGCATTCGGCGTTGCGCTGGAAATGTCGCTATTGCGTTGTGCCATTGCCGTCGTTACGACAAAGCAGGCTGCTGCAAGAAGACTTAGGCGTAGGCTCATCGCGTATGCTCTCCAATAGATTTTCGTTTTTGCGACGGATGCTGACCGTAATAGGCGTAGCCGGATCGTGCGTAGGAGATTCCGTATGCGCGTCGCTCGTCGAATTTGTTCAGCACGTATTTGGGCACGCTGGAACTTACTGCTTGGATCATTTCCACCGATCGCTCCAACTCTTCCATGCGCGTGATACCCGCTGCCGTCACGACGATCGAACAATCGGCGAGTGTCGAGAGAATACTTGCATCCGCAACCGACAGAACGGGCGGCGAATCGAAGATGATCACATCGTACTCCACACGCGCTTGCTCGATGAGATCGCGCATCAGTTCCGAGTTGAGAAGCTCCGTGGGGTTACTTGGCAGCGGTCCCGCGCACAAGACGTGCAAATGAGATTCCGTTGTTAACTGCACGACTTTGTCGTAGCCGACTTTGCTTGTCAGCAGATCCGTCAGCCCCGGAGCCTGAAACAGATCGAACAGCACATGGACTTGCGGCCGGCGAAAATTGGCATCCACAAGCAGCGTCATCTTTCCGTTCTGTGCGAACGCTGCCGCAAGGTTCGCAGCTGTCGTCGTCTTTCCCTCACCTTTGTTTGGACTGGTAACAAGGATTGCCTGCGGTCGCCGGTCGGACCGATCGAATTGCACTGCGGTCCGCAATTTCTTGTACGCTTCTGCAATCGGCGAGAACGCATCGGCAAGGGTGATCAAGTGCGGGTCGAGGGGCCTGCCGTAGCGCGACAGCACTTTGTTCCCCTCGAGGCGCTTCAGTTCGGGTTCCATTCTCGTGATCACGCCCGAGACCGTATAGCCTTTCCCCCGCAAATCTTCGGGCGTGTGAATGTGTACGTCGCGATATTCACGCGCCAGCACGAACGTAATGCCGACGAACAAACCGAGCGCAAGCCCAATCGCGAGGTTGAGCAACGTATTCGGGCTTGCCGGGTCCATCGGCAAGGCGGCACGGTCAATAATATCAACGTAGCCGATTTGCGATTGCTCGGCAATCGTCGCGTCGTTCAACTTGTCGCTCAAGACGAGAAAGAGTTTCTCCGCTCCGAGCCGTCCGCGTTCGAGGCGCGCAAACTGCACACTCTTACCTGGTATGCGCTCAAATTGCCGCTCGTATTCTGCAATCGTGCGGACGAGCGCGTCTTTCTTTGCGCGCAGGGCTTCCAACTCGATCTCCGTTTCGATCATCTTTTGTTTGACCTGTCGCAGATACGCGGCGGGTGCTTGGTTGGATTGATCGTTGCTGGCTGCCGAGGGCACGAGAGATTGAATGTAGTCACGCGTCCGTGCTTGAAGCTTGTCTTTCAGTATTCGGATTTGCTCGTCAATTTCTTTCAGTCGGTCGCTGAAGATCTCCTTTCCGGCGAGCGTTGGGTTTTTCGAGATGGCAATATCGCGCTGTACTTCAAGTGCCGCGAGTTGTGCTTGTAAGTCGCGGATATAGGGATCGTCGCCACCGCTCAGCGAGCGAGAGAGCAATTGTTCCTGCGTCGGGATTTCCCGCCGATACGACGCAAGCGTACGCTCCAATGTCTGAATCGAAATCTCGGTCGCGTCCCGATTCGCCTCCAATTCCGAGAGCTGCGCAATCATCCGGCGCGATTCATCGTCGAGGATGACGATGCCTTTGTTCTCCATGTATGATTGCAGCGCCGATTCCATCCGCTCGAGGGTCACGCGATGCTCCGAGGTGAGCTTCTCCAAAAACTCTCGCAGGGTGCGCGACTTTTCGCGACTCTTGTACACGTTCCGGTTGTAGTACTCCTCTGTGTACACATTGGCAAGCAGCATTGCCTCACGCGGTGATTTGCTCTTTGCGACGATCTTGATTACGTCCGACTCGCGCACGGTGACAAAATCTACCGCGCTTCGGAGACGCCGCACGACCTGCTCGACGGTCGCGACGGTACGCTTTCCCGCACTTTCCTTTGTCGGTTGGATGATTTCGATCTTTTCCCGTGCAGCAGTGTCAAGGTACATCTGTCGGATAAGTCGCCGAGCAACAGCTTCGGCAAGTGATTGCGAGCGGAGTATTTCCAGCTCATTCTGTCGGATGTTCGTGGCAATGGAAGCACCGGCAGTTGTCACGAATGCTCCTCCCTGCTCAGCGATACGCGTTTGGATCAAGACGGCGGCGCTGGTTTGATAGGTTCGAGGCAAGAGTTTCGTAATGACGTACGCGGCAAGGAGCGAGACCAGTGTCGTTGTAAGAATAATCCATTTCCCGCGCAGCAGCACTGCGGGATAGTCGCGTATAATCGCCTGCGACGTCACCAAGCGTCGCAACGGCGTGTCGGTGTTTGATGTCATGAGTTGAATCGCTTACGTCGTCGCTACGGGGGACACCGTGTTGTTTGCGTCATCAAGGTGCGAAAAAAAATACGCGGTTGAAGTAATCATAGTCACAGAGCCCAGCACGAGGAACGGTGACAGATCATCGCTGCTGTGCGCGACGCGGCGCAAACCACAGCGCGCCGCAGTACCGATCACCGGTGTGCGCGACACTGATACGCATGCTGTCTACCAGGCGATTGAATCCGGTCGCGGCTTCCCATGTGTTGGCATTGGCTAAACGAATAGCATACTCCGGCCGCGCACGCAGAGTCGGCGCGGGATCGAATAAATTCAATTTCAGACTGTATCTCCCCTCACGCAGCGTCGCAGGAATCCCGACTTCGGCGATGACAAGCGCCGTGTCACCCGAGAGCCACCGTCGCGGATCAACCGGCAGGATTGCCGAAAACAACTCACCGCTCTGCGCATGGTGCAAGATCAGCTCTACACCGCGCTCGTTGAAAGGTGACGCCCAACCTTCATTGATGATTCTGAGTCTGACCATGACTTTTCCCCCGACCCCTGCAATCGTTGTAAGTTCCGCGTCAAGCAGCCTGAACCGGTAGCCGAGTTTCTCTGCCACCACACGCATACATCCGCCCTCGACAAAGCCTGCCAGCGTTTGTTCGTCATAATCGCCGTTGAGGAAAGACCAATGCAGTCGTCCGAATTCTCGCAATGCCGTTTCGCAATGCGAAAACGCGCTCACTTGACACGTCTCTCCTCCGAGAGGAACGAACCGCGCATCAAGGCGCACGTATTCTTTCATCGTTAGCGTGTCGAGCACTGCTCCGCGCATGTACGTTCCCATGTCGCTTGCATCTGCGAGGACGCAATCGTTGTGATGCCCAACGCGTGCAATCGGCGAGCCGTTGAACGCTACAGCCGAAGTGAGTGCATCGGACGCATTGTGCGCTAAAGAGAAGATCGCTTGTTTGTAGCTCGGTGCGCGTACCTGCACCATGCGCTGGCGCGGCAACGCTTCGAGAATTTTCATCAGAACAATTTTCATACGTTCCGGTGCGTCGTTACCGTTGGAGGAAGAGTGCCATTCGCCCCACGCTCCAATGAACCCGGCTTGCATCACCGCTATCACGTCTGCGTTCTTACGAAGCACGGGTGCGAGCTGCTCGATATGGCGAAGAATCATCGCAAGCGAAGCATCAGGCTCGTCCATTGACGCCGCGTACGCAAAACGAATGATAGCCTTGAGCCCCGCCCGGCGAACAACTGCAAAGTCATGTGCAATATTCTGCAGAATGGAATCGGGCAAGGTCGTTGTCCTCCATGCCTTCAATCCGAAGTAGCGGAAGACGAGCGACGACGAGGTTCGCATCCGCACAAGGTCATCGTCGTGGAGGCATTCGTACGGCGTGATTTTGCCCGGCGTCATGCCTGTCAGGCGAACATGATAGATGCCCCGTTCAGGGTTGATGATCGGGTCGGCAATCGGTTGGTAGGTGACACGCTCGAGATGCTGTGCGACCGAAGCAGAGAGGCAAAACGTAAAGAGGATAGTCGAAAGGTAACGCATGTACAAAATCGAATGCAATCAAACGGTGTTCATGATTCCTTCCCCTTGTTCCTGATTGAATACTAAGAATTTTCGGAATGCAAAACTATGAATTAGAAGTCGTGCAACTCGTACCCCAGCGTAAAGTAGATCAGGAGTGGTCCGCGCTTGATGGAGTTTTGGCGAATGCCTTGATCGAAATAGAAACTATTACCGATGCCCAGCGCGGTTTGTCCGACCGGCGTATTGAACGCCAGTTCGGCGCCGACTCCGTGACGGAACGTAGAGAATTTTATTTGCGTGGGTAGCGCAGAAATCGTCGCGAGGTCGTACCGCACGCGGAAATAGGAATCGAATACGATGCGCACAGGAAGATGGAACCGATACTCGAGGCTCGCCGCGAAGAGCTGGCGACCGCGACGATCATCTTCGCGCGTGCCGAACATCGTCTCGCGGCCGCCGAGACGGAATTGCTGGGCGAGCGGCATCGTAGCGTCGCCAAATCCAAGCGCTACCTTCGGATGCAGTGTGCTTCGTCCCCACGTTGTGAACCACTCCCAAAAAAACCGGAGCGCCGTGTAGCCGATCGTGCTGCCGAGACGTGTGCTCGCAAACTCGTAGGAGAGTTTCATGTTCACACCGAACGTCGGGAAAGGAACGGTACTACGGCTGTCAATCACGGTCCCGAGGCTGATCATGGAGAGCAAGTGCCGTTCTTGGAGTCCTGTTGCGTTACGGATGTTGGCGATGCGCGACGACTGTAGCGAATACTCAATTGTTGCATTACCGAGCTTTTCGAATTGCGCTCCCGTTGCTATGCGCATGCCGTAGCGAATGTCGGAATACTCGCCTACTTGGGCGCGTCGCCACCGATTCTGGCGTGTCTCGGTCGGATCATCAGCGTAGAGGTAGGTATCGTAAAAACTTGTGAACGCCGCGATGCTGAAGGTGAAAACCTGACTGAAGAGACGGTTCGAGCGGAATTCCAAATTCGCAATCGCGTTCCGTGCACCGCCGGAGATCGTCAATCCCAATTCCGTTCCCAGACCGCGGAAATTCTCATCGCGGACATCTGCCCTTCCTTGGAGATTTCGCTCGTCGTCGGCGCGAATGCCGATCCGGATGAGCTGCGATGGCAGCTCGGCAAAGCGAATCGTGAGGTGTGGCTTCTGGTCGCGGTATTCCGTTTCCAGATAGACATACTCGAAGAGATTCGTGCTGCTGATGTTGTTCAAGCCCCGCTGCACCCGTGCAATATCGAACACTTCGCCCTCCTCTACATCGAACTCACGCATGAGGAACGAGCTTTCGGTACGCGTGCCGCCGTGAAAACGGATCGTTTCAATTACCCCTTCGTTGAGCGCCAGATGCAGCGTACCGCTCGCCGTATCGAACACTGACTGGACAATGCGCGCCAGTGAATAACCGCGCGTGCGATACTTGCGAAGAACACCTTCGACAACCGCAGTATACTGCTTGCGAGTGAGGGGCTGATGGAGCACGCCGGTAAGCGCGAGCTTCAGCGAATCGGAGGAAACAACTCGATTGCCGGAAAACTCGACATGCAGCAACATCGGCGCGTCGGCAAGACGCGGCGCAGCATCGTAAGCCAAGGAGGTGCTTGAAAGCCCCGCCTTGATAATCAGTGTGCGGAGAGAGTCCACCCGCTCTTGTGCGGCCCGGTAGCCTTTCGCAATGAGCGAGTCGAGCCCACTGAAATCGGATGAAAGATGTCTGCCGATATCAGGCGTAATGACGATGTCCGCGAGCTTGAGTTGCTCCTCGTTCGAACGCTGCATCATGATGCCCATAATTTGGTCGGCAGTTTGCCAGGGCGCTTTCAATTCATCGGCGATGCGTAACCCGCTCGTCGAGTTTACCGCAATCACGAGATCGCAGCCTGCATCTTTCGCGACATCAACAGGAATGTTCGTTACCAACCCGCCGTCAATCAACTGCATCGAATCTTTCTCAACGGGATTGAAGAGCAGCGGCACTGTCGAGGTTGCGCGCAACGCACTCGCGAGCGAGCCGCTGGCGAGCACAATCCGTTTGCCGGAAATCAAGTCCGTCGTCACGGCGCGAAACGGAATCTTGAGATGATCAAAGGAGGGATTTGGATGATACAGTGCTTGCAGCGATTTCTCGCTCAGGAAATTCGTCAACCGCTGACCGTTCGACACCGCGTGGGGCAGCACCGGCTGCAATCCATCAAAGCGCACCACCACGAAGCTCCAATCCGCGGCAAGTTTCTGATCCAGTGCGAGATCGGACCGCTTCGCCTCATCCGAGAGCGAGAGCAACTCATCCCAATCCGTATTGTACGCGATGCTTTCGATTTCGGCAACCGAGTAGCCCGACGCGTACAAACCGCCGATGATTGCTCCCATGCTCGTTGCCGCAATGAAGTCAATAGGAATCTTTGCTTCCTCCATCGCCTTCAGCACACCGATTTGCGCCGCGCCGCGAGCGCCCCCGCCGCTCAGCACAAGGCCGACACGAGGACGCTTCAGCAGTTTCTCACTCGATTGGTCGCCCGACATTGATGGAGAAGGAAGTGTGGGTTGAGAGAAGAGATGATACGGCGCCAGCGCGATGAGAAAGACCAGAACTGATGCTTGTGGCCTCACGAAACAACCGATGGATGATAGAAGAACACTCTCATGAAAAAAGGAACGAGTTTTGGGAAGGAAATGCAACCCACCACTCCATAACACCTCCACGGTTAGGTCGCGCGCTTATCGGAGATGATCAAAACGGATTGCATCTGAAACGCCTTTTGGAGAGATTTTTTGCAGTACGCTTCAATGCGATTCTATGACGGTTTCTCTTTTTCAGAACCACTCGTGACCACACTGGAGAATTTTCACACGGCCTCGACTCCGTTCAGAATGTAACTTATGACATTTCTCAACCCACTTCTCCTCTTCGGCTTACTCGCTGCCTCCATCCCGATCATCATCCATCTCCTGAACCTTCGTAAACTGAAGACCGTTGAGTTCAGCTCGCTGCGGTTCTTGAAAGAACTGCAGAAGACAACGATGCGGCGCGTGAAAATCAAACAATGGCTTTTGCTTGCGCTGCGCACGCTGATGGTGATCGCGCTCGTGATGGCGTTTGCTCGGCCCGCCTTGCGCGGCTCGCTCTCCGGCATTCCGTTCGTCGGGTCACCACACGCAAAGACGACGCTCGTGCTCTTGGTAGATGATTCGCCAAGCATGGCGGTGCGGAATGAACGCGGCGTTCTCTTCTCGCAGGCGAAGGAGGCGGCAACCTCCATTCTCGACGTCATGAACGAGGGCGATGAAGTGTACCTGCTACGCCTCTCGACAGTGCGCTCGTCACTGGATCCTGCCCCCGGTTCTTCGCGCTCCGAGTTGAAGAAAGCACTCGAGCAGTTTCAGCCGTCGCAAGTGCGGACACCATTTCGCGCGGCGCTCGGCGTAGCGGCAAAAATCTTGGCTGAGTCCAAAAACTACAACCGGGAGATCTTTTTGATTACCGACGCGCAAGCGACGCAATTCATCCACCACAGAAGCGACACAACGGATCTGTTCGACGATAACGTCAAATTCTTCTTATCCGACGTTCGCAGCGGGACAACCACGGAAATCACTAACGTGGGAATCACTGAAGCTCAAGTCATCTCGAGGATCATCACCACCAACAAACCCGTTGTGCTCCAAACGGCAGTCCAGAATGCCGGCGCATCCGCACTCCGAAATTCCATTGTGAGCCTCTATCTCGACGGAACACGCATGGTACAGCAATCACTCGATCTTCAGGCGCATAGTGCCACCACGCCATCACTCCTGTTCTCACCGAAGCGACACGGCATACAGTCAGGCTACATTCAACTTGAAGACGATGCCTTCGACGCGGACAACAAACGCTTCTTTGCGCTCGAGGTTCCGAGCAGCATTCGCGTCCTCGCCGTAGGCGCGACAGCAAACGATACGCAGCTGCCTGCAATCGCACTAGAGCTTGATAAAGACTCGAGCACTGCCGGACTTTTCACCGTCACGCAGACAACGGAAAGCCAGTTCGCATCGTTCGACATGAATAAGTACGATCTGCTGGTGCTTTCGGGAGTAAAAGACTTTAGCTCAAGCGAGTCGGAACGCATAGCGCAGTTTGTCAAAGGCGGTGGAGGCGTTTTGATCTTTCCGGGAAAGGAGTCGGATGTTGCCAACTACAATACTGTTTTGTTCGGGAAGTTGGGAATTCCTGCCGCGCAACCTCAACAGGTGTTCGGCACATTGGCATCGAATACGTTCATCTCCTTCAATAGAATAGATTTCGATCATCCGTTGTTCGAAGGATTATTCGAACGGCAGCCTGCGAAAACGTCTCAGCGCTCCATTGAATCGCCAAGAGTCTTCACCGCCATTCAACCGCAAGTCGGCGCTCGCGGAAGCCGCTCGCTAATCTCTCTTTCCGACGGCACGAATTTTCTCATCGAGTATGTACATGGCGCTGGGCGAGTGCTCCTGTGTGCAGTCGAAGCGGGAATGACCTGGAGCGACTTCCCGCTCAAAGGAATTTTTGTTCCGCTGTTGTATCGCAGCGGGTTGTATCTTGCAGCGCCCGGCTCAGCAGAAGAGTCGGCAGAAGACGGTCATCACCACCAACTGACAACCGGCGAGGAAATTATCTTCAGCATTCGGCTCAAGGCAAGAACGGATAAAGATTCGTACGTTCTCCGGTCGCCTTCAGGAATAGACGAGCGCATGGTTCCGCAGTTTTCTTCGACGACGGGTATTGCTACGTTCAGGTCGCAAAACTCGTTCGAAGCAGGAATCTATGAGTTGCGAAGGCTCTCGGGGAGCAAAGAGAGCGAGTTGCTTCACGCCGTTGCGGTGAATATCGCAAAAGAAGAAACCGACCTTCGTCATGCGTCGGATGATGAGGTCAAAAATTTTACAACAACAATCGGTTTGAAACCCGAGCAAGTTCGCCGGCTCGCGCCCACAACGAAAATGGGTGACGCAATTCTCGAATCGCGATTCGGTGTAGAGCTGTGGAAGTACTTCCTTGCCTTGGCGATTGCCCTCGCACTGATAGAGATGATTATCGGGCGAGAGAGCAAAGAGCGTAGAGCGTAGAGCGTAGGGCGTAGGGCGTAGAGCGTGTAGGGCGTAGGGGGCAGGGTTTGCGTTTTTTTCATTTCACATTGAACACATTCTTCATTGATCTCTTGAGAGCTAAGAGTTTCGAAAATACATCGGAGATAGCGCGGTCACGGCTCATCGTAACGCAGCAGAAAGAGCGCGCCGTGCTGGTTGGTCTCGCCTCGCGTGCTGTCGGTGATTCGCTCAGTGAGCGGGAGCTGTCGGCACATTATGGCTACGCGTCCGACCGAAGCACGCGAGCAAATGCGCTGCGCCGACGCGTCGAGGAGTATATCGAGGAGCTTCAATTGCTTGCGGAATCGGCAGGGGCTGAAGTTGTGGGCACAGTCATTCAAGAACGTGCAACGATTGACCCGGCGTATTTCATCGGCAGCGGCAAGGCGGAAGAGCTTGCCCAATTCGTCGAGAACGAAGATATCAATCTGGTCATTTTTGATGATGACCTGTCCGCAGTGCAGGTCCGCAATCTTGAACGCATCATTAAATGCAAGATTATAGATCGCAGCGGCATCATTCTCGACATTTTCGCGTCGCGCGCGCGTACCAGAGAAGCAAAAACACAGGTCGAGCTTGCGCAGTTGCAATACCTGTTGCCGCGCCTGACGCGCCAATGGACTCACCTTTCAAAGCAATTCGGCGGTATCGGCACGAAAGGTCCCGGCGAAACGCAGATCGAAACCGACCGCCGCTTGATTCGCACGCGCATCAGTCACCTGCGCGGCAAAATCAGCGACATCGCCAAAGAGCGAGCCGAGCAGCGGAAAGGGCGCGGAACACTTCCGCGCGTCTCGCTCGTGGGCTACACGAACGCAGGTAAGTCCACCTTGATGAATTGGTTTTCTAAAGCAGACGTGCTCGTTGAGGACAAGTTATTCGCCACGCTCGATTCGACTGTTCGGCTCATCACTGTTTCGAGTGCGCACAAAGTACTTCTCTCGGATACGGTCGGTTTCATACGCAAACTGCCGCATCACCTCGTTGCATCGTTCAGAAGCACACTCGAAGAAGTCATTGAAGCAGATATTCTGCTTCACGTTGTGGACGTGAGCCATCCGCTCTTCGAAGATCAAATGCAGGTTGTGAACGAAACACTCGAGGAACTGCACGCACATGGGAAGGCGACCATTGTTGTCTTTAACAAGATTGACAACCTTGAAGACCGCAGCATTGTTTCACAACTGAGCAAACAATACCCTAACGCCGTCTTCATCTCCGCCGCACGCGGCATTAACATGCTCTCCCTCCAGAATAAGATTGTCTCGCTCCTGGAGGCAAATATCACCGAGCAAATACTGACTCTCACCCAGTCCGATTACCAGATTATTTCTCAGATCCACGAGATGGCGGAAGTGCTGGAAAAGCGGTACGACGGAGAAAGCATCACGATGCGTTTTCGCATGAACATGATTCATGCAGAGAGACTGAGAAAGGCGCTGGCGAAAAAGGCAGTTGTATGATTCACATTATTTGTGCAGTTTGCGTACGACAAGAACATAAGACACACCGTATTCTTCGCTTCAATCTCTCTCACCACAATTCGCAACACGTTTGAGGAGGTTGCTATGAATCGCATTCATCTTTGCGGTACGATTGTTCTTTTCGTCTGCCTGTTTCAAAAGAGCTACTCTCAGGGAGAATCAGCGGTTCCGTTTCTGCTTATCCATCCCTCCATTGAATCAAATGGGAGAGGAAATACTGCGATCGCTGTGCTTTCCGACAATCCCATTGCATCGTTGACAAACCCGGGCCAACTGGGCGTTTTTGGCCTCTCGAATTTTTTTGCTATAACGAGCTACGCGCCGCGGACACAATGGCTTCCTTCGTTTGGGATCAGCGACCTGACGTACAAAGTTTGGGCACTCCAAGGCGGATATAATGTGGGCAAGGAGCTATCCCTTCCTTTCCCGGTAAGTGTTGGAGCAGGCTACTCTCGAATTGATCTGGATCTCGGGACATACACACGCGTTGATAGCTTCGGACGCCCAATCGGAAGGTTCAGCGCCTTTGAGAATTCCGACAATATCTCGATCGCAGTGGGGGCAGAGTATTTCGTGAAGGTGGGACTTGGATGGAGTTTCAAATCCATTCATTCTCTTCTTGATCTGAGCAGTACATCGAATATAGCAAACGAGGCAAAGCCCTCCGCTACTGACTTTGGTCTGATTATTCATGCTCCGCTATTTGATATCTTGAAACAAGCCGGGACTGAGAATGTTGAAATCGTGTCCGGCATTGAACCTCTGTTCAGTCTGACGTTAGGATATGCGAAAAGCAATATGGGCGATGGGGTCAAGTACACTAGAAATCCTCAAACCGACCCCTTGCCGCGCAACGTTTCGGTCGGATTGACCACCGAGATCGGGATCGCCGCAAAGGCAGAGAGCGAACAGTGGAAAGTTTTTTCTTTCACTCTTGCCCGCGAAGCTGCTGACCTCCTTGTTGAGAGAAAATCAAGTGGCTCTTTCACCTACCAGTCGGGACTTGGCGACATCTCACTCTTCGATAACATCATTCTCGGAAAAATTCGTTCACGCGAGAATGTCATGAAGGGGTGGCAACTTACTTTCGGAGAAACGGCGTACATTCGCGGCGGTTCGTTTGCCGAAGGAGTGAATTTCGGCAACCGCAACTATTCGACGAGCGGTTTCGGCATTCGCATTCGCGGACTGTTCAAGGCTATTCAAGTCATCAGCCCAGAGTCCATGGAAAATTCGATCTTCGCTTTTCTCGCGAAGCATCTTGATGTTGGGTACGATCACGCCTCGTATCACGCCGGGAGTGGAGAGCCTCTCGACGGGACGACATTCAACTCGCTGATTCTCGTCATCAAATAGATATCACCTCACAATTGCTGATCATAGGGACGTTCGTTTGAACGTCCCTGTTTTTTTCGGTATTATGGAAACAAAACCAACGGAGGTTTTGTGGAAATCCATGAACTAGTACGGGGAATGAAATCGTTGGAGCGGCACATGATGCTCTTCGAGGAGAAGGATGGGATATTGACGAAGGGCTTCAACAATGCTCTTATAGCCCTGATAGCTCTCGCGCTTTGATGACTATGCCGAAGTAGAATCCAATGCTCACCACAGCCATCGAAGCCGCCAAAGAAGCTGGCAAATTTCTCAAGTACAGCGTCGGACGCGTCAGGAACATACAAGTCAAACAAGGCGAAGAGCGAAACCTCGTTTCTGAAATTGACAAAAGCTCAGAAGCAAAAATTATTTCCATCATCAAGCGAAAATACCCGAGCCACGCGATTCTTGCAGAAGAAAGCGGCGCAAGTCCCGACTCGTCGGGATCCGATTACAAATGGGTGATTGACCCACTGGACGGCACAACGAATTTTCTGCACGGTGTGCCGATCTTTTGCGTTACAATTGGCATCGAATACAAAGGCGAGATCGTTGCGGGCGTCGTGTACGATCCGAACCTCGACGAACTCTTCACTGCGGAAAAAGGCTCAGGCGCATTTCTCAACGGCAAACGTCTCAAAGTGACGTCAACGTCGCAACTGATTCATAGTCTCCTCGTCACCGGATTTCCCTACGACATCGCGCAAAACCCCGATAATGCTATCGGACATTTTGTGAATTTTCTGGTGGAAGGTCAGGGCATTCGTCGCTTAGGTTCGGCGGCGCTCGATCTCGCGTATGTCGCGGCGGGACGCTTCGATGGATTCTGGGAAGTGAATCTCAATCCGTGGGACATGGCGGCGGGTGTGCTCTTCGTGCGCGAAGCGGGCGGAAAGGTAACAGACTTCTCCGGCGGCGAGTCCACCATCTACAAAAAACACGTGCTCGCCACAAACGGCATCATTCATGACGCCATGCTGAACGTGTTAGCGCGAGGATCCTCGCGCTAACTCGCCTCATACCGTTGTAATCAGGTGAGGTTGCTCTAACTTTGCGAGGATCACCTGCAGCAACTCTTCCTTTTTCTTCAGACCCTGCCGAAAGTCGTACTGTTCAGTCGCCGCTATTTCCGAGCGCAGCTCGGAGAGGTGTTCTCTCACGACTTGTTCGAGCACGCTCAACTCATCGCTCATCAACTCCACAAACATACGCGCCTCCTTTCAATTTCCCCTACGGGAGAAATGTACAGGGGAATTCCCTTAATCTCAAGCGCGCGTCATATTACCAAGCAATACGAATCCAAGCGAAGAGAGAGGACGACACGTACGACAGGAGTTGTGATGGCGGGGAAGCGAGACAAGCTAAAACATCTTGATCATATCGAGCAGCAAGAACACAAACATTCCGGCAAACACCAACCCAAAGAACGACGCGATACCGATGAGCGCAAAGCGTTCTTTTGTCCTTTGCCAATCGAGCGGACGGACGGGATGGGTCTTTACCGTCATATCTCCCATGATGTTGGTTTGGCATGCGAGGCGCAGATTCTTTTCGACAGCGCGCGCAATCGCGAGATTGCCGATGAGAGTCGCCTCTTCGTCCTGACCGCGCGACGTCGCACCCTTGCCGTCAACGATCTCGACCGCGCATGTCCCGCAGAAATTATGCCCGCGACAGTTCGTCACCATGTCGAGCCCGCGATAGGGCGTGACGTTGACCTTCAGCATGAACTCGCGCAGATTCGTTCCCGGCTCCGCTTCGAACGAGCGGCGCTCGTTGTAGAATGTCACAGTCGGCATAGGCAAACCCTGTTATCGCGCATATTTCTTTTCCATACCGGCGGGCACATGAAACATATAGTCCGTCAGGAAATGAATTGCGTCGTCTTTCTCATGAATGTCCACATCCAGCAGATCGCGCAGCGAGATCATGCCCACCAGCGTCTGTCCATCAACGACGGGAAGATGGCGACAATTCGCCTGCTTCATTTTTTTTAGGCAATCCTCATGCGTCTCGTCCACATCGGCGACGACGATGTTCGTCGTCATCACGTCGGAGACTTTTGTCAAGACTGGGCTGAGATTCTTCGCGACGACGCGATTGATCACGTCACGCTCAGAGAAAATCCCGACGAGCCGCGTCCCGTCCATCACGGGCACCGCGCCGATGTTGTTGCGCGCCATGTATTCAGCCGCAGCTTGCACCGTTGCATCTTTTTCAACAACGTACATTGAGCGCCCCTCGAACAGGGGTTTTATTGAAGACATACTCCCTCCTGCAATTGCGAATGAAAAGTTGGGCAATGAGACGTGAACTCGGCGAATTCTCTCGCGGCGATATGCTGCGTAAAAAATAGCTCAGTTTTGGTTGAATGTCAAGACGTATAAGATCACGAGTTTACCCAAAACACCTTGTCCGCTTCGCGGGTTGG
>CAYUFU010000028.1:0-40156 GCA_964444145.1 uncultured Chitinophagales bacterium | reverse complement strand
CTCCAGCGAAGTAACGCTGAAGGTCTTCGATCTGTTGGGGAGAGAAGTGGCGACGCTCGTGAACGAGCGGCTGCAGCCGGGAAGTTATGAAACGACGTTCGACGGTAGCGGGTTGGCGAGCGGGGTGTATTTGTACCGGCTGAAGGCGGGAGGGTTTGTGGAGACGAAGAAACTCTTACTCCTTCGATGACACTGTGTCAACATATCACGACGATGGCTGTGCCGATGCCACGAGTCCTACTTGTTCTCCCTCTGCTGTGTGGTGCGGCTTCCGCGCAACCTGATACGGTTGTCTTTGTACAAGTGCCACGTTGGGGGTTGAGCGATTCTCTCAAAGGCCGGGTGCAGTATGTGAATCCAACAGCATACAAAATCGCACTCTTTATCTTTGTTGAGGAGGCTGGTGGTTGGTACACAAAGCCGACCCGACGGGATTCACTCACACATATTGATCCTGCAACAGGCACATGGAGAACAAGTATTACGACAGGCGGCATTGATCAGTACGCGACACGCATCATAGCGTTTCTTGTTCCGAACGGAACCGCCGTGCAGGTGTGCGAGCCGTGTAGTACGCTGCCGCCTGTTCTCTTTCGCAACGCGTATGCAATCACGTGCAGGCCGCATGGGTCAAGGAGAATCACGTTCTCCGGCTTCAACTGGATTGTGAAGCGGACTGTTACCGACAGCATTGGTCCGGGTCCCAATTTCTTCTCCGATGATCCTGCCGACGTGTGGACGGACGGTCTCGGATTGCACCTGTCCATTGTTCGGCGCAATAACCGATGGTACTGCTCGGAAGTCATAGCCGATACGGTGCTTGGATATGGTACCTACGCGTTCCGGGTGAGGACGAAAGTCGATACGCTCGACGCAAACACAGTCCTCGGGCTGTTCACATGGGATGATTGCACTCCGTTTGTTCGCACAAACGCTTCGTCAACATTCCGTGAACTGGATATTGAATTCTCCAGGTGGGGAAATGCCGCTTCGGATACCAATGCACAATTCGTTGTGCAGCCGGTGCTTGATACCAACAGGCATCGGTTTGTGTTTCATCCTTCCGATACGAGTTTCTCAAAGTTTGTCTGGGACAGCACTCGGGTTGAATTCGTAAGTCGTGCGGCGAACACAGCGCATGCGTGGACGTACAACGGTAACTTCATTCCGAAGAAAGGGAATGAAAATGCCCGGATCAATTTCTGGCTATTCAATTCGCAGTCTCCACTAAACGGTCGCCGCGCCGAGGCCATCATTCAGTCGTTTGCTCGAATTGCAACAGGGCTGAAGGGACCTTCGGGAGCGATACCGCGGGAGTTTCAGCATCATCAAAACTTCCCCAACCCTTTCAACCCAACAACGCGTATCGAATACGCAATTCCAAAAACCTCGCACGTGAGTCTGAAAGTCTTTGACGTTTTGGGGAGAGAAGTCGCAACGCTTGTGAACGAACGGCTGCAACCCGGAAGTTACTAGACAACATTCGATGGCAAAGATTTGTCGAGTGGAGTTTATTTGTACAGACTGCAGGCAGGCTCTTTCATTGAAACAAGGAAGCTACTCCTTTTGAGGTGAAATTCAATTCGCGAGCATAAAAAAATTGAAAGGACTCTGACATGAAGACTAAACGCCTATTTTCACTTCTTCTCTTCTGTGCAGCTGCTTTGACGGCGTGCAAGAAGGACGAAGGTCCGCCAGACGCTCCTGCCGAAGTGCAAGGCACATGGTCTGGTTATGAGGTCTTGGGGCGTTCCGGAACCTGGACGTTAATCATTGCAGGAAGAGCGCTCAGCACTTCGGGACCTGGCGAGTGGGCTAAAGGCTCTGTAAACGCAAATCCGGCGGCAAATCCCAAAGAAGTCAACTTCGTTATCAATGAAGCATCCCTGCCTCAATACGTCGGCAAAACGTCGCTGGGAATTTACAAAATCTCGAACGACACGCTGACCGTCGCTCTGAATGCGCCGGGAGTAACTCGTCGTGCGGTCTCCTTCAGAGTGGATCTTGAAAACCGTGTGTTCGTTTTTCGCAAACAGTGATATTCCATGCCCGATTCTTTAGGCGATGTCGCTGCACGGGCTGGGGCACCACATTACCCAAAATCGAAAAGGATGTCCCAATGTTTCTCCCTCTACACAGAATACATTTGATGTCGGTTGTCTTGCTCCTGCTCGTTGCAGTCGCGCAAGACCACACCGTCGCTGCTCTTGAGAACGCAGCCGATTCGGTAACAGTCGTTTCTTTGAAAGACGGAAGAACAATCGTCGGAAAAATCGTAAGGCAAACCACCGAAGTTGTAGTAATTGAAAACTCCGAGGGGCTGAGGGAACTTCCTGCGTCGTCTGTGAAATCAATTGACAGAATCCCTGGCGAAAAAAAGGTGATACCAAAAGCGATTGAGAGCGTGCCGAATGTGACTGCAAAACCTGAAACTGTCTTTGTCGAGACATCACGTCCAGACGGCCGAAGCGGTTTCATCATTGGTATCGGGCTTGGCTTTGGGTCGTCAACGCTGTCCAGATCAGCGACATCCTTTTCCTTTGGATCAAATACGTTTACGAGCGGGGGAGGTAGTAATACCGAAACTGGCTTGAATGGCGATTTCAAAATCGGCCACGCACCGACTGATCAAGTTGCAATTTACTTAACGGGGAAAGCCACGTCTTATCCAAGCGGTTCATCTGGCGTCTCAACATTTGTCGGCGTCGGCTGTATCGGCGGGACGTATTTTTTTAAGCCCGATGCTCCTTCTCTGTTTGTATCGGCGGGAATCGGTTCTTCGGTCATCCAGTCTTCGTCTGATTTCTCTTCTGCGTCTTCCTCAACGCGTGGGTTTGGAGCTTTCGTCGGTGGAGGTTACGAATTTGCGCGTCACTGGGACGTCGAACTCAATTTGATGTTCGGTTCCCCACAGAGTGATGTGAGCTACTTTGGTTTCAAAGTGTCCATCAATGTCCTCTCGTGGTAGCGGATCACGGAACGGATGAAATGGAATGACGTTCTTCGTATCTCGATCGGTTTGCTGGTTGCTCATGAGCCTCTTCATGTCTGCAATCACTATCGCCTTTGGTTTTGAGCAGGGGATTTCGTCGCAGAGTCGAACGGTCACCACTGTCTCTTTCACCTTCCTCCCTCCCTACGGTCAGCTTCAAACCCTACGCGGGCGCTTCTCGGGCGTTGATCCGTCGCGCTACAAGGTTGCGGTGTACATTTTCATCGAGGGAATCGGCTGGTGGTCCAAGCCGTTCCTTGATAGCGTCGTCGCAATCGATTCCAACTCAACCTGGACCTGTTTCGTTCGACCCGACCAAAGCGATACTCTCGCAACAGAATTCCATGCGGCACTCATACCCAACGGCAATCTTGCTCCTCGCGCGCAAGGCTTCAGATTCCTCCCTGTTGAACTCAACTCCATCGCGATCGCCCGAGCGGATACGTTTCGCTTCGGTCGCTCTCTCGCTCCTCCATGGAATGACTGGTGGATCAAGAAGAGTGTCGTCAGGGTGGGACCTGATTCGAATTATTTTAGCGAACGAAACGCATTCGTGGATAGTCTTGATCGTTTGCACCTGAGAGGTGCGTAATGTCAGTTACGTATTTGTGGTAAGCACGCCTAACGAAGAAGCTTCGCCTACTCATCGAACAATTCGAGATTCGCCGGCGGCAGTTCGAGCTTCGCCACCGGTTGCAAAGCGCTGCCGATGATTCCCTCCAAGTCGCCGTACATGCCCGCGATGCTTTTGACGCCGCGCTGGATCTGCTGCTCGCGCCGCGCCCAGAGTTTTTCCATCGCACGCCGTTCCGCGTCGAGGTCTTCTTTCATGGTGGCGTACGACTCCACGATTCCTTCGACGCGCTGTCGAAACTCCTGGCCGACAAGATAGGTGTACACATGTTCTGATTTTTCCCCCTTCGCCGCAGCAGATGCGCGTGCGCGGGCAACCTCCACCATCCCGCTGCGCAGTGCAAGCGCAAGCCCTTCCACTGCGGCAAAATCGCATATCCACACGCCCTCAAGGTTGCCGACATGTTTGATTCCCTCGGGCATTGCGGTGGAGACGATTGCTGCCACGTTGGCTTTCACGTCACGCTGGTCTTCTTTGAGTTTTTGTATCCAGCCGTCGTTCCAGTTCTTCGTGCGCTTCGACTCCCAGAGAATGACGCCGCAGAAATTCCCCAACGGCGTTTTCACTCGCTGCACGACATCCGCGCCGCGAATGCCTTTGGGGACGGGAAGAATGTCGTCGGTACGAAACGTTGCACGCAACAGATTCTCTAACTCGACTTCCAGTACCTCCCCTTGCGCTTGCTGCGAGCCTTGTTCTATCTTGCGTTTCATTTCTTCGATCTGGCGCAGCATCTCGGCGATCTTGCGGTCTTTCTCCGCGTCTTTCAGCCGGTGCTCATCGGCGAGTTTCTGCTCGGTTTCGCGCCGCAGCGCCGCGCGCTCTGCGTCCAATTTGCGTTGCATTTCGAGTTGCAGATTTCGTTCGCGCTCTTCGATCTCCCGCTGGCGTTTGCGAAGCTCCAATTCGTTGCTCTGCGCTTCGCGCAGTTTCTTGTCCTTCTCTTCGTTTTGCATGCGGAGATCTTTCAGCTCCAGTGCGACGCGCTGTTCAACTTCCTGCCGCGCGTTGGTTTCAACGACCTTTCGCTCCTGTTCCAATCTGCGTTGCACTTCCAACTGCAGATTCTTCTCGCGCTCTTCGATCTCCCGCTGGCGTTTGCGAAGCTCCAATTCGTTGCTCTGCGCTTCGCGCAGTTTCTTGTCCTTCTCTTCGTTTTGCATGCGGAGATCTTTCAGCTCGAGCGCGGCGCGCTGCTCTGCTTCCTGCTTCGCCTTGTTCGCCGCCGCAGTGCGCTCGGCGAAAAGTCTCTTCTCAAATTCGCTGCGGAGTTTCTCTTCGACGTGATGCGAAAACGCTTCGGTCACTTCGAACGTGTTGCCGCATTTCGGACAGGTGATGGTTTGGAGGTTCATTCGTTTATGTCAATGTCTGCGTGTGTAAGGTAGACGCTCGATCTATTGCCGAAATGATGCGTCGAGTCAACGTATTCTGAACGCTCTCCGGATTGGTTGATTACTCGTATCATACAAAAAGTTGCAAACAACTGCACCGTTGTCGTGGGGACGTCATGTCCGAAGGACTCCTTCGGAGGCGTGACATTTTTCAAATTACCCATCTGATACTCGGCGTAACATCAGCGACCATCACAGTTTCGATACCACGATAATGTACGCTGCGATGGGAATTGCATATCCATTTCCGGTTGCATACTGCGCAACACTCTTTCGAACCGCACCGCGTATTTGCGCGAGCCGCTCGGAGGACTGGCGGGCGAGCAACGCAGCGCTGCGTACGCCGGCATGAAGCTCGGCTTCAAAAGGAAAGTCGGCAGTCGGGACTCTCCAATTGACGCTAAGTGTTTCAAAGCTTATCGAGTCTCCTGCGAACCCTGCCGACTGCAACGCATTTCGGCATTCCGTCTGATCGGTAAAGAGATGATATGGCGGTCCGCTGGGCAACTCAACAGACATATCTGCGTGCGCTTCAATCGCGTCGTTCATCAGTTTTGAATATGGACTTTCCTCAGGTTTTGCCCAGAGCGTGAAGCCCAACGTGCCCCCGTGTCGCAGCACGCGCCACGCCTCGCCAAGAGCTTTTTCAGGAGATGAGAAATGGAAGAGTCCGAAATTGATCAGGACCCTGTCAAACGTCTCCGATGCGAACGGCAGAGCCTGCGCATCGCCTTCGCGGAACTCGATACCGGGATGAAATTCTCGCGCACGAAGAATCATCTCCCTGGAAAAATCAATCCCGACGGGAAGAGCGCCTAACTGTTGCGCCGCCGCCGCAACATAGCCGGGACCACACGCGACATCAAGTACCGACATTCCCTTCTTGACATCCGCCGCGCTAAGGAGCGGTGCAATGAATTGTGTTGTGAGCGTAGCCCACACATCATTGTACTGGTGCGCAACCCGCTCCCAGCCGGAATGTTCGAAGCGGGTGAAGTCGTCTGGATTGTTCATGAGAATGGTTGGTGTTTGGATGCCCGCAGTGTCTTCTTATCTTTGCATCTTCCCTCAAGCTCACGCATCACACCTTCTCATGCATCGGATACGAAGACTTTCCGGGATACATCACCCACAGACGTTCGAGTTTGTGCTCGGCAAACATCCTTTTCTCAAATTCGCTGCGGAGTTTCTCTTCGACGTGATGCGAAAACGCTTCGGTCACTTCAAAGGTGTTGCCGCATTTCGGACAGGTGATGGTTTGGCTCATGGTGTTCAGGTCATTGATCGCGTTGCGTAGACATTTGACACGATGCCGTTGTTGTAGCGCGCGGTGCCGGTGATGGTGTTACCGTCGGGAGAGAGTATGATCTCCGAGCGCCCGCCGATGCCGTACATATCCATGAAATCCAGCATCGCCTGATTGCCAACGACCATTCCCTGCCCCGATCCAACATTCGTCGGAATGCCGAACAGGTTCATGTACATTTGAGCGAGAATCGCGTTTCCGTTTTGCGTTACCACCGACCATGAGCCATCGGGGCTGACCCACGTGCCGGCAAAGTTTGCGGGCGGCGGCTGGACCGGCTGCTGCGGCTGTTGTGCACCGATACTCGTTTGTGGCGGAACGTTGACCCTCGGAGGCGAAGGCTGAGCCGGCGCGGACGTCAGCGGTGGAGCCGGACTCAGTGCTCTCTTGATCTCTTCGCAGACTGTTCGGAGTGCGGTCTTCACTTCGGACTCTTCAAGGCTGTCGAGTGGAACAGGCGGCCTTTGCACTGCCTGATAGTTGGCGATCTCCGTTTCTCTCCATAAACAATCGCTGATGAGCACCCACAAGATCGCCAGCCCTTTCTTCTGCGCCGCGTCCAACAAATGCGGCACTTCCTTATCGCCGATGAAATCGGACGCGAGAAAATTGTCGCTCACAAGCAGCACCGCGACCCTCGCATTGTTCAGCGCCTTCTCGATTTCATCCTTCCACTTCGCGCCGGCGCGAATCTGCGTATCGTCCCACACCGAGATGGGGTTGTTCTTGAGAAGCGGCTTGAGCATTTTCTGCAATCGCTCGAGCCACTTCTTGTCCTCGTGGCTGTAGCTGATAAAGACGTCGTTGGTCATTGCATGGTTGGCTGATGGGCTACTGAACTCGTGTTCCTGCGCTGGAACCCGGCTCGCCGCGTTGACTCAAAGGCGACAGGAGTATGTTACAAAAACTGCTGTTGAAGTGCACTCTTGCGTCGCAACTGGCAGCTTGGCTTTTGCACGAAGAGGACATTCAATCAAGAGGTCATGGCAAGTTCCGGCGATGCGCTGCCGAGGATGAGAAATCGTGTGCGGATTGGTTTTCTGTCGGCAAGCACACGCAACACCATCGTGAGTTCAGGTTGCAGTTGAATTTCATCAAGGACGATAAGAGGTGAGGCTGCGAAACCACGGCACGGTGCCTCGGATTTTCAAGGTCGTAATACGTTCCGCGCTTCTGCTCGCAGAGAACCGCGCCAATGTTGTTTTGCTGCATTGGCGCGGTCAGAGAATTGCGGTGACAGGATAGTTCTTAACTGATGTTAGGCAACCATGTTATTGAACCCAACCATGTTATTGAACCCTTTCAGGGTTCACATTTACGTTTCGATTCTTTGTCGGGGCTTCGCCCCGACCTATTCATATTAGACGCCTTTGGCGTCGGCACTCTCGAATTCGTCCAGTCGTTATGCCCAATCGTGCCAACATAGAGCTGTCCCTGAAAGGGACGAAGGTGAATAGCCGAGGGCAACGCCCTCGGTTTTGGAAGTAAACATTTGGCTTGAACCCTGTTCCGAAGGAATGGCTTCGCCAAAAGGGTTCAATGATTTTTTCCCTGAGGGTCGTTGTGCTCGCCTTGCGTAACGTCAGCTCTTAAGTCCCCGCTGTATCCGTGCGAGAGTCTCCGCTCTTTGATGAACATTGAGCTCCTTGAATATTGCAAGGCTATGTTACAATATTCAATGTTGAGATGCAAAGCGATCGGAAAACCACAATCTTGTCTAGCGGAGGGACAATAATTCTTCGACAAGTCAAAACCTTCCGTCCCGCGCTCCGGCACTCAGAAGTTCTCCACCACAACCGCCACTCCCTGCCCAACCCCAATGCACATCGTTGCCAAACCGTAGCGCGCGCCGCGTCGCGTCATCTCGTGCAGTAGCGTCGTCATGATGCGCGCGCCGCTGCAGCCGAGTGGATGTCCGAGTGCAATGGCTCCGCCGTTGGGATTGAGCTTCTCAAGAGGGATGTGTAAATCGCGCATCACGGCGATGCTCTGTGCCGCGAAGGCTTCGTTCAATTCGACAACTTCAATGTCGCGAATTGTAAGTCCGGCTTTCTTCAATGCCATCTGGGTTGCGGGGACGGGACCGATTCCCATGAAGCGCGGGTCAACGCCGGCAATACCTGTGGAGAGAACGCGCGCCATTGGTTTCAATCCAAGTTGCTTTGCTTTCGCCTCGCTTGTCATCAGCACACCGGCTGCACCGTCGTTGAGCGAAGAAGAATTCCCCGCCGTGACGGTTCCCCCTTTTCTGAAAACAGGAGAGAGTGCGGAAAGCTTTTCGAGCGTCGTGTCGGCGCGAGGCTGCTCATCGTGCAGGACAACTACCGGCGTGCCTTTCTTCGTCGGCAGTGCTACGGAAATCAGCTCGTCGTCGAACGTGCCATTCTGCTGCGCGGCAAGGGCTTTCGTGTGGCTTGCAAGAGCAAACACATCTTGCTCCTCACGCGAGATGTTGTATTGCTCCGCCACATTCTCCGCCGTCTCACCCATCGCCTCGAGAGGAAACATGGCTTCCATCTTCTTATTCGGATAGCGCCAGCCGAGCGCCGTATCGAATGCAGTTACGTTGCCGAATGACCCGCTTTGATTTTTTGCAATGGAGTACGGCGCGCGGCTCATGCTCTCAACGCCGCCGGCGATAATCATGTCAGCATCGCCGCACCAAATCGCCCGCGCCGCCTGAATGATTGCATCGAGACTCGAACCGCACAAACGATTGATCGTCGTTGCAGGAACAGAGTGAGGGAGACCTGCAAGCAATGCACTCATCCTGCCGACATTGCGATTGTCCTCGCCCGCTTGATTCGCGCAGCCCCACATCACGTCGTCAATCATCGTTGGGTCAATCCCCGTCTTCTCCACAAGCGACGCAATGACGAGTGCTCCTAAATCGTCAGGGCGAACGTCGCGCAGCACGCCGCCATATTTGCCGATGGGAGTTCTCAGTGCCTGAATGATAACTGCTTGTGTAGTGTGCATGGAGAAATGAAATGGAAGAACAAAGTTGTTTGAAAATACGTAGGGCGATTCCAATCAGTCAGAATCGCCCTACGCCCTACGCTCTATGCTCTATGCTCTACGCTCACTCCTACTGAAACTTGAACTCCTTCACCGAACCAAAAATCCGCACATACACATTCGGCTCGTTCTTGCTCGTCGTTTGAATCGAGACGCCGTCGTTCAACACTTGCGTAGCTGCCTTCGGCTTCAGTTCAGCCAGCACATCAACAGTTTTTCCCGGCGCAATCGGCTCCTTCGGCAGTTTCAGCGTCAAGCCTTGCAAGCCGCTATTGTAACTCGAAAGCAGCACCGGCTCGCTGCTGTTGTTCGTAATGGAAATCGTTGCCATGCTGATCCTGCCAACCTCGGCATCTTTGAACCAAAACTGCTGTGGGTTGATCGCGAGTTCTTGAATCACATTTGCCGTGAACTCGAACCGCGCAGCAGGTTCATTCACTGCATTCGAGTTGATCGTGACAGCTTTCGTTACCTGCCCGGTAAAGTTCGTCGAATTGAATGTAATACCGATCTCGCCCGTTTTGCCCGGCGCGATCGTCGAGCTTGATGCAACCGCGCCCGTGCAGCCGCACGAGACGTCAACCTTGCCCAGTTCCAAAGGCTTATCACCGATATTCTTCACAACGATTTTGTGGTCAACCACCTTGCCGCGGTTGATATTACCGAACGCAAACTTGTTACCGCCGACGATCTCGATCTTCGGCTGAGCGAACGCAGGCAACACAAACGCCGCCGTCAGGAGGAGCATTCCACGCTTCATCATTTCCCTCACAAATGTTATTGATACAAATCTGCTGATAAGAAAAAGAAATTGCACTCGAGATTCAAACCCTTTTTTTGGTCAACGCTTCTCCTCACAGCCACCAGCACGCCTCTATCACAAGTTTGCTCTGGGGCTTCAGACGGGTGTACATCGTGGTCAGGTTCTTCTGTGCCGCGTCCGAAGGACCCCTTCGGGGAAGCCCGGCAGTCTACATCCACCTCCGGCGAGATTCGCCCGCCTGCCGCGAGGTGCGTCGACGCCGAAGGCGAGTCTCGCTGAAGGCGGAAGGCGACCGAAGGCGATCGTCAAAAGGCTACCGCCCTCCCCGCGCACGAGCCGCCATGCGCTGCATCAGCGGCGACGGGCGATACCGGTCTTCGCCCCAAGAGCCATGCAACGCGCTCATCACGGCAAGCACTTGGTCCCAACCGATGCGTTCCGCCCACTCGATTGGACCATGTGGGTAGTTCGTTCCCAGCTTCATCGCCGTATCAATGTCGTTCCCGCCGGCAACGCCTTCCATCATCGCAAAGCACGCCTCGTTTGCGAGCGCGCACAGCATGCGAGGCATAACGAGCCCGACGCTATCTTGCACGAACGCGAACCCTTTGCCGAGCGACGACGCGAAATCCTCAGCCGCACGTCTCGCCGCCGCGTCCGTTTCCTCTGATGCCGCAAACTCGATCAGCGTTCCGCCGAGCAGCGAAGGGAGCGCTCCGATGCCGATGAGACGCGCAGGATGCTTGAGCCACGTCGCTTGTTCGGCAACTGTCACCGTCGTTGACGATGAAATGATGGTTGCCCTTGCGATCACAGCCGCCTCAACGCGGCGAAGATTCCTTCTCTTCTGCACCGCCGAAAGATTCGTCAACTCGAGCACAAGAGTAATACTCTTCGTCGGCCGAGCTGCAATCGAATATCCATGTGCTTTGCAGATTGTTGAGTACTCTTCACGAAGAGGCGCATCGCCGATAATCCAAACCCTTTTCATGGATAATGCTGGCAGAGAAAACGTGTCATATCATAATGAAAAGCAGAATCCCAAATTCGCCATCCGAAATCACAACCCGCATACCTCAGCGAGATGCTTGGGCAACCTATTCACATCTCTGCGGAACATCAATTGGCAGTGAAGAAAAACAGATTCGAGATCTATGACAACCAAGTCCCGTAGGGACGACCTCGTTGTAGCAGAAGACCAACGTCCACGATGCGAAAGCTCCGTAGGAGCGACCTATTCACTCAAGATTGATAGTCATAGAATCCCCTCTTCGCCTTCCGCCCCAGCGCGCCCGCCTCGACCATCTGCCGCTGAATCGGATGCGGACGAAATCGAGGCTCGTGAAAAAATTGTTCGTACACCGATTTCGTCACCGCATAATTCACATCAATTCCGATCAAATCCATCAATTCGAATGGACCCATCTTGAAGCCGCCGCTTGCTTTCACAATACGATCAATCGTTGCGACATCTGCGACGCCCTCGCCGAGCAAACGGAGCGCTTCGCCGTAGAATGGACGCGCAACGCGATTGACGATGAACCCCGGCGTGTCTTTGCACACCACAGGCTCCTTCTTCAGGGTGCGCGCAAGTTCGCTCGTCGCCGCAAGCGTCTCCTCCGACGTTCGGTTGCCGCGAACGACCTCCACCAATTTCATCAGCGGCGGCGGATTGAAAAAATGCATCCCGACGACACACTCCGGCTTCGTTGTGAACGAGGCGAGAGACGTAATCGAAAGCGACGACGTGTTGGACGCGAGAATCGTCGCAGGCGCCGTGATCCTCGACAGATGCGTGAAGATCGCTTTCTTCAATTCGATGTCTTCGAGCGCTGCCTCGATGACGAAATCCGACGGAGCCAAATCATCGAGACTTGCACGCGGGTGGACACGCGCAAGCGCCGCCGAAGCATCATCATCCGTCATCCGCTGCTTTTCGATGTTGCGCTTCAAGTCGGCGCGGATACGTTCCATGCCGTTGTGCAGCGCGTCGGCGCTCACATCATACATGATTACTTCGAAGCCGGCGACCGCGGCAACTTCCGCAATGCCGCTGCCCATCGTGCCCGCACCGACGATACCGATTGTTCGTACCATAGGCTGGTTTGTGCTCGATGAATTTCGTGGGTCTGTTTTGTAAATTACCTCACATTCAATAGGGACAACTGACATGGAAAACGCAACTGCGCTCCAAGCAATTCAAGCAATCCTCGCCCCGGCGTTAGGTATTTCCGCCGTCGGTCTACTGCTCTTGGGATTGAACTCGCGCTACTCCAACATCATCAATCGCATCCGTCTTCTCAACGACGAGCGACGACGATTCAACAAGCTTATTGCGGAGAACGTCGAGCTGAGCTTCACCGATCATGCGCGATACCAAAGCATCCGGAGTCAAACAAACGGCCTGCTCGAACGAAGCAAACTGGTACGCAACGCGATCCTCCTTTATCAACTTGCCATCGGACTCTTCGTGGTCACCTCCGTGATGATCGGGCTGAATTCCTTTCTGCCTACCGATGCACCGCAAAGTGTAACGCTCGTGCTCTTCATCGGCGGCATGCTGTGCGTTCTCGGCGGGGTCATCAACGCCGCACTCGAAATCTATCGCTCACACAGAATCGTGTTGATTGATGTGAACGCTGAAGAATAGCTCCACTATCGTCCTTTGAAGTCCGGCTTTCGCTTCTCCATGAACGCGTTCACTCCCTCTTTGTGATCTTCCGTCTCTGACGCGATTTGTTGGATGTACGCCTCGTAATCGAGGAGTGAATCGAGATCGCAACTCAGCGCCTTGTTGAATGCGCGCTTCATCAAACCGATTGCGCGTGTTGGGGCTTTCGCAAGCGCCTGGGCAAGTTCCATCGTCGTCGCTTCGAGCGCGGCAGGGTTTGCAATCTTGTTCACAAGGCCAACAGCGAGACATTCGTCGGCGGGAATTTTTCTGCCCGTTGCCGCATATTCAAACGCCCGCGTCACGCCCGCGAGCCGCGGCAAGAACCAATGCGCGCCGTTGTCGGGCACAAGTCCGATGTTCACGAACGCCTGCATCATGTATGTCTCGCTCGACATCACGCGCAGGTCGCACGCGAGCGCGACGCTGCACCCTGCGCCTGCCGCGACGCCGTTGATCATCGCGATCACAGGCTTTTCAATCGCCCGCATTTTTCGGATGAGCGGGTTGTATGACTTGTCGAGCGAATCTTTCAGCGAACGCTTCGCCCCCTGATGTTCTTTCAAATCTTGCCCCGAGCAAAACGCCCTCTCGCCTGCACCGCGCAACACGATGCACCGAACGGAGGAATCTTTCTCCGCCTCCTTGAACGCGTCGTTCAGCTCCTTTTTCATTTGTTCGTTGAACGCGTTGTAGCTTTCAGGGCGGTTCATCGTGATGGTGAGAACGCCGTTCGTGGTTGCGTAGAGTAGTGTTTGAAAGTCGGGCATCAGGAGATGAAAAAATGAAATAGGGTTCAATGAAAAAACGATAAGCATGCTCGCTTCGTTCAGCCGCAGTTTCACATTGATCGGTAGCCGCGAAGAACGTGCTGGCTTGCCTCTCGGAACGGCACAGGAGACTATTTGAGAAGCGCTAGATCGAACGTGAAACTCGGCAGAACATCTTCGCCGGAGAGCGAACTTGAGTACGCATCAATCTCTGTAACGCTTCCATCCGCCCTGTAGATGTACGCTTGTTGATGAGACGGATCGAATAACCACCCTAGCCGGCATCCGTTCTGGATCCACTCACGCATTTTTTCCTGTGCCGTTGTCAAGCGATCGGATTTGGACATCACTTCTGCTACGAAATCCGGGCACAGTGGTATAAACTCTTCCTGCTCCTCATCTCCAAGTGTGTTCCAGCGTTCGATTGCAACCCATGCAACATCAGGCGATCGCATCGCGCCGTTGGGCAATAAAAACCCAATGGACGAATCGAAAGTTATTCCCATGCGAGTTTGCTTATTCCAATTGCGGATTTCTCCCGAGAGTTCAAGACTTCGAAAACTTGACTTTCCGCCGGCTGGTGACATGACGATGAGGTCTCCTTTGCTTGTGCGTTCAATGCGAATCTCCTTATTGCTCGCGCAAAGACGAAACAACTGCTTGTCGGTTATTCCGCCGATTTCTGAAAACTGTAGTGTGAGCTCTTCCATACTTCCTCCGTGCTTATTCCTCGATGTCGAGTGTGAGGGCGATTGTATCGTGTTCTCGAATCATTTTTCCGTCTTGGGTCAATCTAATCAAAACCGAATCGGACTTCAATCCGCGATCATGTCAGCACATCTCCTCGCTCAGCGACCCTTCCACTCCGCCCTCCGCTTCTCCGCGAACGCGCGCATGCCCTCCTTCTGGTCCTCCGATGCAAACAGCAAATAAAAATTCTTCCGCTCGAATTCGAGTCCCCCCTCGATTGTCGTGTCGAACGATTTCAGCACGGCTTCCTTTGCGAGCTTGAGTGCGACGGGCGGCTTCGACGCGAGTTCTTTCGCCCACGCTTTCGCTTCTTCGAGGTAATACTCAACGGGCACGACTTTGTTGATGAGTCCCCAGCGCAGTGCCTCGTCGGCAGAAATCATACGTCCCGTGAGCACCATCTCCATCGCCTTCACTTTGCCGACCGCGCGCGTCAGCCGCTGCGTTCCGCCCGCGCCCGGCATCACCCCGATGTTGATTTCAGGCTGACCGAACTTCGCAGTTTCGCTTGCAATCACCATGTCGCAGCTCATCACCAACTCGCATCCACCGCCGAGTGCAAAGCCGCTCACCGCCGCGATGATCGGCTTCTTCACCTTGCGAATTCTATCCCATCGCGCAAACTGGTCGCGCATCAGCATATCAATCGCTGTCGCGTCTGCCATCTCTTTGATGTCTGCACCGGCGGCAAACGCTTTTTCATTCCCCGTAAGGATGATGCAGCGAACGTCGTCGTCCTTGTCTAAGGCTTCGAGCGCGTCAACGAGTTCGGTCATCAACTGGATGTTGAGCGCATTCAATACTTCGGGACGATTGAGGCGTGCGACCGCGTAGCCCTCGTGCTTTGTCACGATGATGAACTGTGGTGTCATGATTCTCGTCTGTCTTTCTTGAGTTGCGTTGAGATGAAGTGGTGCATCAAGATACAGAAGGCGTATCAAACTCTCAACCGATAGGAAAACAGCCACGCACCGACACTGCGCATGGTTTCTGAGATTGATGTTGGGGCTGCAGACGCGCTGCAGCGTCCACCCCTTCTTCTGCGCCGCTGGATCGCAGTCTGCTTCTCCGACCCGAAGGGTTCCTTCGGAAAGGAGTCCTTTGGACGTGGAAAGGTCAGCCACCACCTGCGCGCATCCCGCCTTCGCACACACCGCGCCGCCATGCATTCCATCAGCGTGGCGCTCCCAAGCACCTCACGGTGAAGCAAATCTCCACGCGTTGATTCTCGGAACGATTTTGGGTTAATTGAAAACAGCTTCACGTGCCCCAGTTGTTCCCTTTTTTTTCTTTTGCATTTTGCATTGTCCCATGTCCACTCCCCTGATGAAACAATACGCGCAGGTGAAAGCGAAGTATCCCGATACGATACTCCTCTTTCGCATGGGGGATTTTTTCGAAACCTTCGAAGAAGATGCGAAGATAACGTCGAAGGTATTGGGCATAACGCTGACCAAGCGCGGCAACGGCGCGGCGGGGGAAATCCCACTGGCTGGATTTCCGCATCACGCGCTCGAATCCTACATGCCGAAGCTCTTGAAGGCCGGCTATCGTGTCGCGGTGTGCGAGCAGTTGGAAGACCCGAAGTTCGCGAAAGGCATTGTCAAGCGCGATGTCGTCGAGGTCGTAACCCCCGGTGTCGCGTACTCCGACAAAGTGCTGCACCTGAAGCAGAACAACTATCTCGCCGCCATTGCGCTTCCATCGGCGGTGGCAACGGGCGCCGATATGGTTGGTCTCGCATTCGTTGATGTCTCGACTGCCGAATTCAACGTCGCCGAGCTTCCTCTAAAACAGCTTGCCGAACAACTTGCCGTCATTGCACCCTCCGAAGTGCTCGTCCAGAAGCGCGACAGCACGTCGCTTCAACAACTGTTAAACAACACCTTCAACGGTCTGTTCACGAACATTGACGATTGGGTCTTCAACTTCGATTACGCCTACGAACAGCTCATTACACAGTTCAACACGCAATCGCTCAAGGGCTTTGGTGTCGAAGACCTGAGGCAAGGCGTTACCGCCGCGGGCGTGGTGATGAACTATTTGCAAGAGACGCAAAAGCAAAACCTTCTCCACATCAAATCCCTTCGTCGGTACGATGTGGGCGACTTCATCATCCTCGATCCTTCGACGAAACGCAATCTCGAAATCAGTTCATCGCTCGGCGGTACAAACGAAGGGACGCTCTTCTCCGTGCTTGATAAAACCGAGACACCAATGGGCGGCAGGATGCTGAAGCGGTGGATTCATCAGCCGTTGAACAAAGTGGAATCGGTGCAGCAGAGATTGCGTGCGGTGGATGAACTTGTAACGAAGTCGGATGTCAGACGTCAGATCTTGGAAGTCCTTCGCCGCATCGGCGATTTGGAAAGGCTGAACACGAAGATTTGTACGGGGCGTGCGAACCCGCGGGATGTGCTCGCATTGAAATTCATTCTTCTCGAAATCGCGGCCCTCAAATCTCACATCTCGAACCTCACGGACGAAACGCTCGCGTCGATTCACTCCCGCCTGCAGCCCCTTCCGGAAATCATCAGCCTCATCGAAAGCGGCATCGAACCCGACCCGCCGATGGCGCTCGCTGATGGCGGTGTCATCAGAAAGGGATTCAGCGCAGAACTGGATGACCTGCGCAAGATCGCCTTCAGCGGGAAGGAATGGATTGCAGAGTTGCAGCGGACCGAGCGCGAGCGCACGGGCATCGGCTCACTGAAAGTCGGCTTCAATAATGTCTTCGGCTACTACATCGAGATCACGAAAACACACAAGGACAAAATTCCGTCGAACTACATTCGCAAGCAGACGATTGCCACGGGCGAGCGATTCATCACGCCCGAGCTGAAGGAATACGAAGACAAGATTCTTCATGCCGAGGAGCGCATTCTCACGCTCGAAACGAAGCTCTTCAATGAGCTGCGGTTCACCATTGCCGAACAAACAACAGCCATACAAACGAACGCGACCATGATTGCGGCGCTCGATTGTTTTGTCGCACTCGCCTCCGCGGCGGTGGAGTATGAGTATTGTCGTCCTGAGGTAAACGAGTCTTGCATCTTGGAAATTGTTGACGGACGCCACCCTGTTATTGAGCGACTGCTGCCGCCCGGCGACATGTACACACCCAATCATGTTTCGCTCGACACGGACACGAATCAAATTCTGATCATCACGGGACCGAACATGAGCGGCAAGTCGTCGTACTTGCGGATGACGGGCTTGATTGTGCTGCTCGCGCAGATCGGCAGCTTCGTTCCCGCGAAGAAAGCGACGATCGGTTTGGTTGACAAGATTTACACACGGGTCGGCGCGAGCGATAACATCGCCTCGGGGGAGAGTACATTTTTGGTCGAGATGCACGAAGCCGCACACATCGTCAACACGGCAACGAAACGGAGCTTGATTCTGCTCGACGAAGTCGGACGCGGCACGAGCACGTTCGACGGCATCAGCATCGCCTGGGCGCTCACGGAGTACGTGCACGAACGTGTCCGCGCGCGCACGCTCT
The DNA here is from genome assembly GCA_964444145.1 of uncultured Chitinophagales bacterium. Lineage (GTDB taxonomy): Bacteria > Bacteroidota > Ignavibacteria > UBA10030 > UBA6906 > CAADGV01. Next base: position 22,353 of record CAYUFU010000028.1, on the reverse strand, counting down.
TCGCAACACATTATCATGAGCTGAACGAACTCGCAGAACTCTTTCCGCGCATCAAGAATTACAAAGTCGAAGTCCGCGAGTACGGCGATAAGGTCGTGTTTCTCCACAAGGTGACGCCGGGTTTCGCCGATCACTCATACGGAATTCAAGTCGCGCAAATGGCAGGATTGCCCGAGGAGGTGACGGAGCGAGCGAAAACGATCTTGAACAATCTTGAAGGGTCGGAGTTGAGTGTCCATGGAGAGAGCGAAGAGGCAAGGTTCAAGGTTCAAGGTTCAGGAGCGAAGCGAAAAGGACGCGTTGCGCCCGAGGTACAGATGACGTTGTTTGAAATGCGCGATGATCCGCTGCGCGAGGAGCTGAAGAAACTCGATGTGGATACGATGACGCCGTTGGAGGCGTTGCAGAAGTTGGCGGAGATGAAAAAAAGAGTCTCATAGCCCGATGCTCTCGGGTTCTTCGGCGCAACTCATCTCTTGCGGCATGTAGCGGTGCCTTGGGTAGACCAATGCGAGTGAGAACCACAATGGTTCACAACGCCCATCACTCTTTTTCCAGGATCTCCTTCGCTTTCATCAATTCCAGCCGATGTGCTTCGGTCACTTCGGGATAGCTCAAGTCGAGCGACCTCAACTTGTCAACGATGATGTCGGCGACGGCGGCTCGGGTGAACCACTTCTTGTCCGCAGGAATGATGTACCACGGCGCCCACTCGGTGCTCGTCGCGTTGAACATGTCTTCGTACGCGTTCATATAGTCGTCCCAATGCTCCCGTTCCCGCACGTCGCCGAAGGAGAACTTCCAGTTCTTTTCGGGCTGCTCGATCCGTTCGAGAAAACGTTCCTTCTGTTCCTTCTTCGACACGTTAAGAAAGAATTTCAGAATCACAATGCCGTTGCGTGTCAGATAGCGCTCGAAGGCGTTGATATCGTCGTAGCGATGCTTCCACACGTCCTTGTCTTCTTTTTCTTTCTTCGGAATCCGTTGTCCGTTCAGAATCTCCGGATGCACGCGCACGACGAGCACCTCCTCGTAATACGAGCGATTGAAGACGCCGATGCGTCCCCGTTCGGGCAGCGCTTTCATACTGCGCCATAAGTAATCGTGATCGAGTTCTTCCGACGACGGAGCCTTGAAGGCAAACACTTGGCAGCCTTGCGGGTTCACGCCGCTCATCACGTGCTTGATGATACCGTCTTTCCCCGCGGCATCCATCGCCTGAAAAATCAGCAGCAGCGCGTAGGTGTCTTGTGCATACAACACATCTTGCAGTTCCGTCAACCGGGCGAGGTCTTTTTGCAGCTTCTCCTGCGCCTCTTCTTTCGATGTGAATTTTCCCGTGAAGCCGGGATCGTAATCCTTCAGCGTGACCTTCTTCCCCGGTGGGACAAGAAAGCTGTCGTGATTCATCAGGTGCTCTTTCTGTTAGGTTCTGGAATCAGGTTCAGCGGCAAGGAGAGCCGCTTGTTTCAACACTGTTGGCGTTTGTCGCAAGGTCCAACACGGTTCGCTCAATGGAAACTCGTTGTAGTAGGGACAAGCAAATATACACGACAAAAATTCGGCAGGCAATATGGGTTCGAAAGAATCCTCGAGGGGTTGTCCTAATCTTAGAGGAGCCTGTGTGAAACCTTGTAGAACCGTAAAGAGTCGCTCTACTCGTGTTGTTCACACAGTACCCCTCGGCTATCTTACGGCACGTCGTACGTTGCGTTCGCCGTGAACGGCGCGTTGGAGGCAGCGATCTTGCCCGTGATCTTGAACGTCCACTTCTGTCCACTGTTCACGCCGGTGTACTCGCCGAACTGGAACCAGGTGTCTTTTGGGAACACCGTCTCAGGATTCGGATTGGTGTTCACGTCGGTGAAGTTCTGTGCGGGCAAGCTCACGATGACCTCAGTGACTTTCACGTCAACATTCGGCTTTGCCGAAAAGATCATCCCCTGTGTTCCGGACTCGAGACGGATGGAGAAACTTGGAGCGGGCTGCTGCGGCGTCGGATTGGGCGCAAGAGGATTGGTAGAATTTTTTTTGCTGCAGCCGACCAACAACAGCGCGGCGCTTACAATGGAGAAAAGAAGAATGTGTCTCATGGTAATGGTTCCTTTCGTGTTGATGTTTGTGATCGAAAGGTTCTACGCAGCGATGCTCGTCGAGATGCTTGGTGTGCACTACATGAAGATGTGGGAGGAAGAACGCTCGATACGGCGAATGTACTCCGGCGTCGTGCCGCAGCAACCCCCGATCATCGCAGCGCCGAGCGAGCGCCACTCGTGGGCGAAGCGAGCGTACTCGTCCGGTGCGACATCGCGAACCATCTTGCCGTCGCGAACATCCGGCTTGCCGATGTTGCCGTACACAGCGAATTTGATTGCAGAGTGTGGGAGTGCGGATTTCAGTTGACGAATCAGAGGGCTGAGGTAACGCGGCGAGATACAATTTAGCCCGAGCATCGTTGGCTGCAACTCGGCGACTGCTTTGCTTGCGTCTTCAAGCCGCTCACCGCCGTAGAGCATTCCGTCGTGCTTGCAAGTGAAGCTGACGACGAATTCTTTTCCAGACGTCTTCGCTGCTTTGGCGGCAGCATACGCTTCGCGAATCGTCGTCATCGTTTCGATGAGAAGGAAATCAACGCCGAACTCCACAAGCCGCTCGACAAGCTCGGCGTGCTCATTCTCCAATTCTTTTTCCGACGGAACGAGTTCGGGTTTGTAGCAATCTTCCACCGGCGCGACGCATCCTGCGATCAGAATCTTTCTCTCAGGGAAATTTTCCCGCGCTCGATGCGCAAGCTCGACGGCTTTCTTCGTCAGCGCAAACGAATCGTCCGGAAGATTTGCATTCTTGAACACGCGTCGGTTTGTGCGGAATGTGTTCGTGACGATGACGTCCGCGCCCGCTTCGATGTAGTCGGTGTGAATTTGGAAAACGGTTTCGGGTGAGACGATCAACGCGTTCGCCGACCAGAGCGGCAAGCCGATGCTCACGCCGCGACGTTCAAGCTCCGTTCCCATCGCGCCGGAGAGGATGAGAGGAGTTTTTGCGTTCAGCGATTGGCTGAGAGCGGTTGGCTCATCTCGTGTCATGCAATCCCAACAATGTCCTTGAGGTTCTCATAAATTCGATATGAGTCACAACTCTCACCGTTCCTGCCACGGATACCTGAACTCCACCACTGCGCCATTCCGCTCGACGATTTCTTTTATTCGTTGCTCAACTGTCGTGCGCGCTTCTTCAAGCAATCCTGATTTCTCCGCTTTCTCGCGTGCAGTCCGCTGCAGCGAGTTCACTGCCGCTTCGCGATCGCGGTCCGAGATTCTGTTCCACCAGCCATTCTCATCCTGAAGCACGTTGTAGGAGTTCATCTGCAGCGAGAGAATCTTGGGCGCGGGCATGTGCGTGACAACCTTGAGCGGACTCTTTTGAATGTTCAGAGAGAACGGCTCTTTCAAATCGAAACCCGCTTTCGCAGTGAACGTGCCTCGCAGCGCAATCGTCTTCGTGCTGCCCAACCATTCGTGGGACCATGAATACTCGACGAGTAAGTCACGGCTGACGGTTGCCAGCTCGAGTATCGGCGCATTCTGCTCGATGATAATCGTCTCGTTGACGCGAACTTGCGGCGTGAAGTTGAATGTCTCTTTGATGCCTTGGGAAATCTTGGAGACAGCATCGCTCGGAATCTTGACGAGGACGACGTAAAGCGCAATCGCAACGAGAAACATCGCGACGGCCCCGGCGACAATAAGCTTGGAATACGTTGCGATCATAGGCAAGTAACAATTGCCAATTCACCATTATGAATTGACGATTACTTCGCTGTTCCATCCGCCGAGTCCGTCCGGCGATTTCTTTTTGTTCGCGGGATCTTCGACCCACACTGCGTCGTCAATTACATACTTGTACTGATAGACGCCGGGCTTTGGCTTCGGCATCAGCACGCTCCACCATCCGTTGTGCGATTCGTGCAGGCGGAGAGCGCCGACATTCCAATTATTGAATGACCCTGCAATCGCGACCGTGCGCGGGACACGATTGTGATAAACAAAGAGCAACTGCCCGTCGAGCGGGTGAACGCCGGGTTGCAAGTTGTCGTGACGCAAGTTCAAGGCACGCGCAACTGCGGCGCGCGGGTTCAACACGCCCTTGCCCTGTTGCAGAGCGGGGGCATTCTTTAACGGCTCCGCTGTATCCATTAAGATCTGCTTGATCTCGGCTGGCGTGAGATGCGGGTTCGCTTCGAGCATTTGCGCGATCACAGAGCTGACGATGGGCGCGGCGAATGACGTGCCGTCAACATGTTTGTAGTACGGCGCAATGTATTGCATTTCTTGGATGCGTGCCGCGGCGAATTTCTTGTAATCACCTTTCGCGAGCGATCCAGGGAGTTTCGGAAACTTTTTTTTGTAGTCAGCAACCAGGCGTTCGGCTTTACGCGGCGACGCGTTCAACAGCCTGAACAATATCGCCGATTCGTCGAACTGAAGATCCTTCGGGAGTATCGGTCCCGCAACCCAAATCGCCGGCGCGATAAGCTCCGGCTTCGTGTAACCGTCAACAGTCTTGCCGTACGTCGAATGAAACATTCGTCGAAAGTTCTTCCACATCTCATTTTGGTCGTCCAAGCCGCCGACGGTGATCGCCGAGGGCGAGCTTGCGGGCGGCACGATCGGCTTCGTCGGGTTGTTTCCCACTGCCGCGACCACGACAATCCCGCGCTGCACCGCCTGCTCGACCGCCTGATCCACCGGACTCTCCGTCAGCGATGCCGGGTCGTCATCGGCGACCGAAAGGCTGATGACGCGGATGTTGAACTTCTGTGCGTTGGCAACAGCCCAGAGGATTCCCTTGGTGATGTTCTCCGTATTGATCCAGCGGGTGCGCGTGTCCATCACTTTGATGAGCACAACGTCGGCAGCGCTTGCGATGCCGCGATACATGCCGTTCGATAGATAGCCGTTGCCCGCCGCCGCCACCGAGGTCATCATACCGTGCCAGCTTTCAACATGGTGCCCGTTAAAGTACGAACGCGGAAACCGCTCGCCCGTCACGTCGAGAATCCGTTTGATGCGGTTCTTCGGTTTCGTCAAGTCCGGATGCGGATAAAAGCCAGAATCAATGAACGCGATCGTAATGCCGCTGCCGCGGAAACGCGGGTCGGCATTCAAGCGAAGATGCGTCGGCAGTAGTGCGAATGGATTCTTCACGCGCAAACGGAAGAGCGTGCTTTTCACCGCGGCGCCGCTTGCCGCGCGCGCAAACTCCGGATCGGGCGCAAAGTGATCGCTGTCCACCAAGTCGAATTCGTTCAAATACAAACAACGCTCGCACATGCCTTGAGACTTCGACCACGACGGATGGCGCACAGCAATTTTTGCGATGACCGCCTCCTCACCCTCGCCTTCAAATGCATGAAGCAGCCGCTCAACGTACTGCTTACAGATCGGACACTTGGGAGAATGCATCGGTGACGTGCTACGAAAAAACTTGCGCCATGAGCTTGCGCTTTGCAACCGGAAGAATCGTTTCATTGTAGGGAAAATCCAAATCGGTTTCGCAGCAATATGTTGCCGGGTTCGGCAAATCGTTGTACAGCGCGATCAGGTTCAGCTTGATGGATTCGGGCGTGGACTGGACAAAGCGCTGCGACACCTCGCCGATGTGCGACGTTTTCAACCGACGGTAGCGCTCATTTTCCGAAGTGAATAATGAGACCTGATAACGCAACAAGTGCAGCAACCGCGCTCGATGCTCCGGCACAAACCAATACCCCTCTTCGCGGTACATCGGCACAATACCGACATGCTGAATAGTAATGTGATCGTCAACGAAATTGTAAATGTCAACCCCCTCGTCAATCGCCTGTTCTAATTTTGGCAGCGCCCAAAGAATCAAATCTCTCGCGCGTTCAAGGTCCTGGTCGCTCGCGTTGACCTGTTCGTACACCAGCCTTCCCTTTTCGAGATCCACTTCCTTCAACTGTTGCGGAAAATGGTCCTGAATATCATTCATGTTGTTGATGATGTTAACCAACGCAGCGTGCAAATCCACCAGCTCCAGCAGCGCAGGATACAACCGGTTGTGCGCAAACGCGTCGAAGCACTGTTTCAATCCATCCAGCACATGATACTGCCGCGCCTCAAGATCGTGCGCGCCCGAAAGAAACGTATTCAGACTGAGTTTGTGCATCTCGCCCCCCACCAATAGGAACAATCAATAATCATCGCCACAATGTAGTATAAAAATCGAGCCAGAATTTTCCAAGGAGATTGAAAATATGCCGGATGGAGTCATCGGAATCGCTATGACGATTTGTAGAAACTACAATGCAGCGCGACGAGATGAGCATGCTCGGGACGATCGCACGTTGACCAAAATTTTTTTTGGGGCTGCAGACGCGCTACATCGTCCACCCTCTCTACTGCGCCGCGAGAGGCAAGACCACTTCGTGGCAAGGTCAGCCGCCTTCTCCGCGCATGCCGCCCGTTGCATCGTCAAGCATCGAATGCATACGCTCGCGGTTTTGCAACTCTTCTCGAAATGCTTTACTTTTGTTTTGAACTCGCTGGTAGAACTCATCCCATCAACGAAAGCACAGTATGCGCGTACTCGTGGTCGAAGACGAAAAAAAAGTAGCACGGTTCATTCAACAGGGCTTGGAAGAAGAACACTACGCCGTTGACGTTGCCCACGACGGCGAGCGGGGTCTGCAAATGGCGGAGGCGGAGAATTACGACCTGCTGATTCTCGATGTCATGCTGCCGAAGATGAGCGGCATCGAAGTCGTGAAGGCGCTGCGGGCAAAACCGAAAACCACCCCCGTTCTCCTGCTCACGGCAAAAACCTCGACCGAAGACAAAGTCGCGGGGCTCGACAGCGGTGCCGACGATTACTTGACGAAACCCTTCGCATTCGAAGAACTGCTCGCACGCGTCCGCTCGCTCTTGCGGCGCGGCTCGTTCGAAAAATCCATCATTTTGAAAGTTGCCGACCTCGAATTGGATACCGTCAAGCATAAAGCCAAACGCGGCGGCAAAACCATCGAGCTGACGGCGAAAGAATACTCGCTGCTCGAATACCTCATGCGCAACAAAGATCGCGTCCTCAGCCGCACGATCATCAGCGAGCATATTTGGGACTACAACTTCGACACCGGCACGAACATCATTGACGTGTACGTCAACCACCTTCGCAACAAAATTGATGAGGGCTTCGACCTGAAACTCATTCACACCGTGCGCGGCGTCGGCTATGTCATGAAGGAGGGAGGATGACGTGGCGTTTTGGTATCAATCCATACGCACACGACTGACGATTTGGTACACCCTGCTGGTGCTCCTCACGCTTGTCGGCTTCGCCGTGGGAGCCTACTACTACACCCGCGAAACCCTCTCGAAAAATCTCGACCTCTCGCTCCAAAATGAAGTCCGGTGGGTGAAAAACTACATCTCACCCAAGGCAAGCCAAATGAAGCCCAGCAAACGGACGATCGACGCGCTGCTCAAGCGCAAGGCGAACGAACTCCCGCCGACATTCATCGGACCTATGCCGCCGCTCGACGACGACGACGAGGCGGATGAAATCTGGAATCAGATCTTCAAACATTCACTCCTCAGCCCGAAGAAAACATTCATCCAAGTGTCCGACAAGCGCGGGACGATCATCTATCGCAACTTCAGCCTCGGTGTGGACAGCATTCCCGTTCCGCCAACGCTCGGCTACGACAGCATTGCCGTATACACAACGACGATGCACGGAACGAAATACCGCACCGCTGCGCTCCGCGACAAGAATTTCACGGCGCTGGCGGCGTATTCGCTGAATGAGCTCGCGGATATGCTGGAGAATCTGTTTTCGATCTTCCTGTATATCATTCCTATCGCCGTTGCGTGTTCCATCGTGGGGGGATTGTATCTCGCCCATAAGGCATTGAAACCCGTCCACGACGTTACGATGCGTGCCCGCAAGATCACTGCAGAGAATCTCGATCAATCCATCCCCGCACGCGACGTTGACGACGAGATTGGACGGCTGATCAGTACGATGAACGACATGATCGGGCGTCTGCACAATTCGTTCGAGCAGGTACGGCAATTCTCCTCGGACGCGTCGCACGAATTGCGAACCCCGCTGACGATCATGCGCGGGGAAATCGAGCTTGCCCTTCGCAGCGAGAAAACGCCCGAAGAATACAAAGAAATTCTCGCAAGCCAACTCGAAGAAATTCTTCGTCTCAAATCCATCATTGACAACTTACTCACGCTCGGCAAAGCCGAAAAGGGCGCGCTCGACATGAAACTGGAGGAAGTCCACCTCGACTCGCTCATCAAAGACCTCTACGATGACAGCGAGGTGCTTGCGCACTCGAAACATATTCGTGTCGAGTTGAAGAAAGCAGAGCCGGTCACCGTCATCGGCGACAAGGGACGATTGCGCCAGCTCTTCCTCAACCTTGTTGACAATGCAATCAAGTACACGCCGGACGGCGGTAACGTCACGATCAGCGTCGAGCGGCAAAACGGCTCCGCGCTCGTTGCCGTCGAGGATAACGGCATCGGCATTCCCCAGGAAGACATCGGAAAGATTTTCGATCGCTTCTATCGCGTCGACAAAGCGCGTTCGCGCGAACTTGGTGGTACGGGCTTGGGGCTTTCTATTGCGAAGTGGATCGCTGAGTTGCACCGCGGCACCATTGTTGTCGAAAGTGAATTGAACAAGGGGAGCAAGTTCACGGTCTCCATCCCCATCAACTAACCCCCCACGGGCGGGCGCGCACTCTACAATGAGGCAGTCTCCCCTTCGCTGCACATTTAGGCAGGTGTGATGGCTTCATCCCGCCGGCATGCATGCCATGGAGGTCATCTCAAGAAATCGGGATGGCCTTGTGTTTTTCGGTAGGCAGAGAGTTTTTTGACGATTGCATCTACCGACTTTCCCACTTTCTGATCATCGGTGTGAATAGTGAGATGTGCTTGTGCGTAGATCGGGGAGCGCTCGTGGTAGAGTAGTCGTACACGCTCGCGCAGCTGATCCAAAGGAAGCAGTTCGCCCTCTTCGTCAACAAGAGTCGGCCGATCGGTTTTATGCTGAAGCCGCTTGACGAGATGTTCCTGCGACGAATACAAGTAGATGAGGATGCCGGACCGTTTCACTAACTCGAAGTTGCGCGCATCCGTCAGCGAGCCGCCGCCGAGCGAAACGATGTGATGCTCGCGAGTGCTTAATTCCTCGAGCGCCTGTCGCTCCAACGCACGAAAACTCCTCTCACCATCTTCGGCAAAAATCTCACGCACGCTTTTCCCCGTTCGTTGCTCGATTAGTCTATCAACATCGGCAAAGGCATAGCCAAGGGTGTTCGCGAGAATCGGTCCGATGGTACTCTTCCCGCTTCCCATGAAGCCGGTGAGGTAAATAAGCGTATTGTTCGTGTGCTGATTCATTGTTGCAGCTCTGACGGAAACGGGCAAACGCTTCGCTCATGCCGGGTGCCGAATCACGGCTTGCACGACCTCGATGGTTTTTTCGGGCGTGACTGCGGGATGCGACGAGCGATCCACGATGAACCCCTGCGCAGCGAGGAGCGCGAAGAATTGCTCGCCCACAGACCGCCCCGGCTCTGTGAATAGGGCAATGCCGTTTCGTTTCAATAATGTATTCAGAACATCAATCAGAGGAAAGAACTGACGCCGCTCGTAGACACAATCGGCAGCGATGATCACGTCGAAGGGTTCGATGTCGGGGAGCACCCGCCAATCGAGATGGCGAAACTCTGCGTTCGTGAATTGTTCGGGGGTGAGATTCGTGAGAGCGTTAAGGCGAGAAAAGGCAAGCGCATGGTGCTCGTAATCGGAAAAGGTCACGAACGCGCCGCTCTTGGCGGCAGCAATGCCCGCCAGTCCGAGTCCGCTGCCAAGCTCGAGCACGCGTTTGCACGTCAGGTCGAAGAGCGTGAGGCACGACTGGGCGAGAACGATGGACGAGGGCCAGAGTTCCGCCCAGTACGGAAGCCGTTCATCGTCGGAGAATTCGTGCGGTGTGATTGCATCAACGAGCGTGTTCGTGTCGCGGACTTTGAGGAGTCGGAACGGCGTGCCGCTTGCCTGTACCTCTACCTCCACAACATCGTATACCGCCGCCAGCGAAAGCTTCAGCGTTCGGCGATCGTCGGCATCGAGTGGAGCAACGGCAACCATTCAAAAATCAATGACGGCGCAAAGTTGAATAATCATGCCGTCGGTGTGAACACGCGAAGCTTGTGGACCGCGCGGCAGCGAGACCAACGTTGTCCCGAAAAGAACCTGCTCGTTCGGAAACTGATTGACGGAATCGAATTGCAGATCGCGGAATTTCAGTTCTGCACTCAGTGAGAACACGTCATTGAAGCGATAGCTGACACCGCTCAAGATGTGGATGCCGAAGCCGTTGCCGGCATCGAGCGTAGCGGCTTCCACGTTTGCGCGCCGCCAAATGCGTCTGCCAACATATGCGCCCACGCCGCCTCCCATGTATACGCCGACACGCTCACCGGAAATTGGGATCATAAAATAGCCCGTCAACTCCACGGGAATGACGCGGTAACCATCCTCGTTGGGAATGACCCTGCCGCCAACCTGAATGTCCGTTAGTTCCACTTTGCGTAAATAGTCGGCAGACAAGGCAAGTGCGAGGTCGGTTTCAGGAAAACGATAGCGGAACTCAAACCCGAATCCGAAAATGTCTTTGATGGAGGAAAACTGCGCGCGCTGAAATTCGTCGGGAGAGTTTGGATTGGGGAACAGTTGCGAGCCGGTGGTCAGGCTCCCTTTTACCGAAACAGAGAACCGTTTATGCTGCGCCGGGGAGAAATCACTCGCGGCGATCGTCAGCGCTGCAAGTGCAATGAGGAACCCTGTCATTTCTCACCTCCAAAGAATCCTATCTGAAGAAAATGTCCCGATTATCCTCGATGGTTGCTGCTTCTTTCATTTTCGTCAGCCACTCGCCGATGTAGCGTCCGCGTTTTTCCTGTAACAGTTGTGAACGGAGCGATTCGCGCTGTCCTGCAAACGCCGCCGAGTCGAAGGAGGTTTTGGACACGAGCTGGATGAGGTAGATGCCCCGCGGACTGGCAATCGGGTCGGACACCTGGCCTACGTTCAATGCCTCGAGTGCGCCGAAAAAATTCAGGTCGCGTCCGACGCCCGGTGCGCTTGCATTCAGTGTGAACTCTCCCGTCCTCTGCACCTGTAAACGCGAATCGAGCGAGGTGAGTTTCGTGAGGCTATCACCAGGCGCGAGCTTCGCTTTCAACCCGGCGGCAAGGTCCTTGAGTTTTTCGATCTTCTTCTTGCGCAGCACCGTTGCACGGAACTGTTCCTTTACATCGTTGAACGGCTTGATGCCTGCTTCCTTTACCTCGACGATCGTGAACACCGCCCAGCCGTTCGGGATGGAATAGGCATCACTCACCGCGCCGATTTTGTTTTTGAACGCCCACCGCGTTACAGATTCGTTCACCCCGAGGCCGGGAATGAAGCCGCCTTTCTCTTGGACCTCGGCTTCCTTCGGCTCAATGCCAATGGACGTCGCTTCTTGGACAAAGTCGGCTTTCTTTGCATTCGCGGAAAAATCGTTTGCACGCTGGAACGCGTCCTCGCGCGTTTGCGGGCTGGCGACGATCTTGGAAACAATACGCGCAAGTTTGAGTTCACGCGCATCGCGCCCCGTCACGTTGATGATATGTAGACCGAATTGCGTTCGCACCGGTCCGACAATGTCGCCGACGCGTGCGTTCATACATGCATTCTCGAATTCCTTCACCATGCGCCCCTTACCGAACCAGCCGAGGTCGCCCCCTTTGGCAGCGTTGCTTAGGTCTTTCGAGTATGTCGCAGCAAGTGCCGCAAAATTCTCGCCCGCTTTCGCGCGTCGCGCAACATCGGCGGCAGCCGCTTTCGCCTTCGTTGACTCGGCATCAGCAGGCACCTGGATCAGGATGTGGCTGGCTCTCACGAACGAGTCGGCGCTCTTTCGTTCCTCGAGCACCTTGAGAAGATGATAGCCGTCCGGCTGTAGAATCGGACCAACAACGTCGCCGACCTTTGCTGCGAACGCAGCGCCTTCCAAATCGGCGGCAAGCTCGCCGTGTCTGAACCACGAGCCACTGTCCGGCTTTTCAGCGCGAGTTTCGGCAAGCGAGAGAAAATCCGTTCCGCTTCGTGCGGCTTTGTAATCGTTTTGAATGGACTTGAGCGCGTCCGCGGAATCCTGCGCCGAGGGGTACTCGAGAAATGTCACGTACTTCAGCTTGCGACTCGCATCGAATTTGTAACTCTCGATGTTGTCGTCGTAATACGCTTTCAAGTCTGCATCAGTCACGGTGATATCTTCGTCCTTCACAAATGAATTCGGTTCGAAGAACGCAAACAGAGCGTTATACTTCACACTCTGATCCGCAAAGCGACGCTTCAACTCTCCTTCATTTACCCGTATGGACGCTGTGAGGAGGCTTTGCAGCTTTTCACTGAGACGGCGTTGGCGAAGGTTGCTTTCATAATTTGCCAGCCATTTCGTTCCATACGCGCGGTCTTGCTGCTCCGGGTCTTGAATGAACTGGTTGGGGTTCGCAAGAAACTGGTCGTACATATCGCGGCGAAACTGTCCGGTCGAGTCTACGAAGTTCTGCTTCAAATCCTCGGGCGGATTATCGCCGCGTACCCAGTCAATGATTTCCTGGTCGGGCACCTGCAAACCTAACTTGTTGATTTCCTGCTCGACGATGCGCTGAGTGACGATCTGATCCCACACTTGTTGACGCAGTTGCCGCTGCTGGTTTTCGTCAGGCTCCACGCCCGTTCGTTGTTTTTGGTTTTCGCTCGCCTGACGAACAAGCTCGTTGAATTCCTGATAGGTAATCTTCTTCCCGTTCACTTCTCCGACCACGCTCTGCTGTCCTCCGCTGAGGCCGAGATAATCCATCCCCCACTCGAAGATGATGGTGATAAGAAACGCAATCAACAATCCAAAGAGAATTACAGGCATGCTTTCGCGCATGCGCGTCATAATCGGCATCGTGAACGACCTTTAACGCTAAATAGTGAGAGGAAACTGAGTTTAGAAAGTAGATGAATATAATTGAATGAGCATGGAAATGCAATTTGGTTGATTTTCAAACCCAATTGGTTTAGATTGAGTCGCTTTATTTTTGGCAAATCGTTCCTACCAACACCATCCCTTGATGTCATCATCCCGGAGGATTTGTAGTGCGAAAGTATGGATTCAGAATTGGAATTGTTGTCGCTACCCTGATCATCGCCCTCTATTATTTGCTTCCGACGTGGAAGGATTATCAGAACACGCAAACGTTGAAGAGTTTGTCGGGCGTTGATAGCCTGAAGTTCATCGAGCAAAACGAAAAAGAGATTCGCGAGAGTCGCGCACGCCGCATCAAATTAGGGCTCGACTTGCAAGGCGGGATGCGCGTCGTGCTCGAGGTCAACACGCTGAAACTGATCGAAGATATCGCGAAAAACAAAGACGACCAATTCAATCAAATCTTGAGAGAGGTCATTGCCGAAGCCGGTACAAACGACGAGTCTCCGGTTGCGTTGCTGCGGAAAAACTTCGAAGCCAAAGGGATTCGGATGAGCAAGCATTTCATGACCTTGCGCAACACGAACGACGAAATCGCATCTTTCCTGGAAGACGAATCGAAAAAGGCAATAGACCGCGCAATTGAAATCGTGCGCAACCGGGTTGACCAGTACGGCGTGAGCGAGCCTTCGATCCAGAAATTAGGCGGTGTGCGCATCATCGTCGAGCTGCCCGGCGTCTCGAACGAAAAGGAAGTGCGTGAGCTTATTGGCAAGACGGCGTTGCTGGAATTCAAGCTCTTGAAGGAGCCTGAACAAACCGCGCGGGTGCTCAACGAAATCGACAAGGTGCTCGCCGGCAAAGATACGCTCGCGGTCGGCGACACGACGAAAACCTACACGAGGGAAGATACGCTCAAAGCACACCCTCTCTGGACAACGATCGGCCAATTCCAGAACGGCGAGCTCTTCGTCCTTGAGGAAAACAAAGAGAAAGCCCGTCGCTTGTTCGAGCGCGAGGACGTCCGGCGCGCCATGCCCCCTGATTTCGAATTGCTCTTCGACGCTAAGGCAAGAAACCTCGGCGATGCCAGCGGGAGAAACTTCTACTTCATCTATCCGGTGAAACGCCAAGCCGAGTTGGAAGGCGGCGTCGTCACGAATGCGAAAGCAACGATTGATCCGAATACCGGCGGTCACGTTGTGGATATGGAAATGAACAGCGAAGGCGCGAAGGATTGGGCCCGCATCACCGGAGCGAACGTCAAAAAGCGTATCGCCATCGCTATGGACAACGCCGTGTTTTCCGCTCCGGTTGTACAGCAAAAAATCATCGGTGGACGCTCGCAAATCAGCGGGATGGATAATCTCGAAGAAGCGCGCCTCATTGAGATCGTCTTGAAAGCCGGCGCCTTGCCCGCCCCCGTTGAAATCGTCGAGCAGCGTTCCGTCGGACCGTCGCTCGGCGAAGACTCGATTCGGAAAGGCTTGCTCTCGGCAGGACTCGCAACGATTCTTACGATCTTGTTCATGCTGGTCTATTACCGCACCGGCGGCGCGGTCGCCGATTTTGCAGTGGTGCTCTGCTTGTTTCTGCTGCTCGGGGTGCTCGCCGCATTTCGCGGAACCCTCACACTGCCCGGCATTGCAGGCATCATTCTCACACTCGCAGTTGCCGTTGATGCGAACGTGCTCATCTACGAGCGCATCCGCGAAGAACAAGCGACGGGCAAAACGCTCCGCGCCGCAATCGACGCAGGATACGACAAGGCGTGGACCGCCATCTTCGATTCGAACTTGACGACATTCATCACGGGCCTCATCTTGTTCCAGTTCGGGACAGGTCCCGTTCAGGGTTTCGCGCTCACACTGATGATCGGCATTGTCGCGAGCCTGTTCACGGCGATTTTCGTCACGCGGCTCATCTTCAGCATCATCGCCGACAAATCGAGCACGGCGGTCAGCTTCGGTTGATTTCATTCTCAGGAGATTATTGATTCATGCGGCTTTTTGGAAAAACACATATTGACTTCATGGGGAAGCGGAGGAGTTGGTATATGGTCTCCGCAGCAGTGATTCTGGCAGGCTTGATTTCGCTCGGCATGCGCGGCTTGGACTACGGCATTGACTTCCTCGGTGGGACGGAAATGATCGTTCGTTTCGAGAACCCGATGCAAATCGGCGATGTGCGCGACGCGATGGCAAAGGGTGGCTTGGAGAAAGCCGAAGTAAAATCGTACGGCAGCGACAACGATTTCGTACTGCGCACGACCGAGCAGGGCGCAGGAACGAGTATCGGCGACAAGATGCGCGCAACGATTACCCAAACAATTCCGGACAACACGTTTCAAGTGTTGAAAGAAGACAAAATCGGTCCGAAGATCGGCTCCGAGCTTCGCATGAAAGCGTTCTGGGCAATCTTCTGGTCTCTCATTGCCATCAGCATCTATATCGGGTTTCGCTTCAAGTGGATTTATGGCGTTGGGGCAATTGTCGCGTTGTTCCATGACGTGCTCGTCGCGCTTGGCATCGTCTCGATTTTCGACGGCATCACGCCGAATTTCAATCTTGAAATCACACAGGACATGATCGCCGCGTTTCTCACCCTTGTCGGTCTGTCCGTCAACGATACTGTTGTCATCTTCGACCGCATTCGCGAGAACCAGAAAATTTTCAAGGCGATGCCGCTCTTCGAGGTAATCAATAAGAGTCTGAATGAAACTCTCAGCCGAACGATCATTACTTCGGGCACAATCTTTATCGTGACAATAGTGATGCTGATGCTCGGCGGCGAGGTACTGCGCGGATTCTCCTTCGTCCTCACAGTCGGTATCGTGACGGGAACGTATTCGTCCATTTACATCGCGAGCGCCGTCGTGCTCGAATGGTCGAGCCGCACGAAGAAGGAAGCGAAGCTCATCAAATAGCGAGGCAAGTTCCAAATTCCAAGCTCCAAACCGCAAGATATTCAAAGGTAAAAGTCCAAAAGAACTTAGTCTCATGTCGCGGATAATTGAGATTTGAAAATTGGAATTTCTTTGGAGCCTGGAACTTGAGATTTGGATTTTTTCAAATGAGATTTGGAATTTTCTTCGAAGAGGAGTTATGAAATTCAAAACTTCACAGCAAAGCGGCGCCACGGTCATTGCGATTGAAGGCAACCTGATGGGTGGACCCGACGCATCGTCTCTGAACGACACACTCATGACGTTGATTGCCGAAAAGAAAACGCATGTCGTGCTCGACTTCGGCGGCGTCGGCATCATCAACAGTTCGGGACTCGGCATGTTGATCAAAGGCGCGTCCACATTGAAAAGCGCCGGCGGCGGATTGAAAATCGCAAAAGCGTCTGACAAGATTCTTGACCTCATCAAGGTCACACGCCTCACGAAGATTCTCGAGACCTACGCCTCCGTTGCCGACGCTGTAAAGAGTTTCAAAAAGTAATTGATTTTCAGCCACTTAACTCCGACCTTTCTTTTGTTGAGAGGTCGGATTTTTTTTTGCAGTGGGAGAGACTCTCGAAAGAACCTCTCTCTCTGAACCACAAGTTCGTTTCAAGCTATGCCCGTTCACATCATCGTCGGCGCCCAATGGGGCGATGAGGGAAAAGGAAAAGTCGTGGACATGCTTTCGGAGCATGCCGATATCGTCGCGCGCTACCAAGGCGGCGCGAACGCCGGACACACCGTGTGCATTGACGACAAAACGCATGTCTTACACTTGATTCCTTCGGGGATTTTTCATCAGCACATTACGTGCGTCATCGGCAATGGCGTTGTGATTGACCCGCAAGCCTTGATGAGCGAAATCGCCCAACTGCAAGCGGCGGGCATTGACATCAACGGCAGGCTGCTCGTCAGCCACAACGCGCATCTCATCATGCCCTACCACAAAATGCTCGACTCGATGCGCGAGAAAGGGTCGGCCAAAATCGGCACAACGGGTCGCGGCATTGGTCCCGCGTACATTGACAAGGTCATGCGCGTCGGAATCAAAATCGTTGATTTGCTCGACCGCGACATCCTCGCGAAAAAATTGAAAACGAACATCGAAGAGAAGAATGAAATCATCACAAAGATCTATGGTGAAACGAAGATAGATGTTGACGCCATCATCGCCGAGTATCAAGAGTTCGATAAGAAGATTGACGAGTACATCACCGACACATCGCTCTATCTCAACAACGCGCTGAAGGACGGCAAGAACATCATCGCGGAAGGCGCGCAAGGAGCCTTGCTCGATGTTGACCACGGCACATATCCCTTCGTCACGTCGTCCAATCCGACAAGCGGCGGCGCATGCACGGGACTCGGCATTCCACCAAGCGCTGTTGAGTCGGTTGTTGGAATCGTAAAAGCATATTCCACACGTGTCGGCAACGGACCGTTTCCGACGGAACTCCTGGATGAAACAGGCGAGCGGCTGCGGACAATCGGTCATGAGTTCGGTGCAACGACGGGCCGCCCGCGTCGGTGCGGCTGGTTCGATGCGGTCGCGCTCAAGTATTCTGCCATGGTAAACGGTATCCGGAAAACCGTCATCACCAAATTGGATGTGCTTGATGAGTTTGAGGAAATCAAAGTCTGTGTCGGCTACGAGGCAAGCGGGAAACGGCTCAAAACATTTCCTTCGGATGTAAAGACGCTTGAATCGGTGAAGCCCGTGTACGAAACATTCGCCGGCTGGAAAACGGATCTCTCCGACGTAAGAACATATGCCAAGCTGCCCCCGAAAACGCGAACGTATTTGGATGCGCTCGCCGACCTGACGGGAACGGAGACGTGGATTGTATCAGTGGGACCGCGGCGGGATCAGACATTCTACAAATCACAATAACCGAAGCGTGCTTCCATTTCCTCTCGACCGCTGCACAGAAAGGGCGTGCCATTCTTTACGAGTATTTGCAGCTGCACCACCAGCTGCAGCTCATTCGGGACCTTGACTAGTTCGGTTGTCATGTAATATTCTAACTGATGTTACGCAACCATGGTATTGAACCCTGCCAGGGTTCACATGTACATTTCGATTCTTTGTCGGGGCTTCGCCCCGACCTATTCGTATTTGACGCCTTCGGCGTCGGCACTCTCGAATTCGTCCAGTCGTTATGCCCAATGGTGCCAACAGAGAGCTGTCCCTGAAAGGGACGAATGTAAATAGCCGAAGGCGACGCCCTCGGTGTTGGAAATAAACGTTTGGCTTGAACCCTGTTCCGAAGGAATGGCTTCGCCAAAAGGGTTCAATGGAGTTTTCGCTGAGAGTCGTTGTGCTCGCCTTGCGTAACGTCAGATTCTAATACTTAACGGACGGTTAATCATAGATTAAGTATTGAGGCTATGGAGGCGGACTTCAAGAGCTACTCTGGATCCGCTTCATACGGAATTGAAAATGAAAACCGCCAACTTCAAAATCCTCCTTCTCCTCATCGCCAGCGCGATCGTCGTCGGCATGTTGTTCTACTCTCAGAACATGATTGACAAGCTGCTGAAGAAGGAACGCGAGGTTGTTGATCTCTATGCACGCTCCATCGAATACCTCGCAAGTCCGCAGTCGTCAACGGGCGACATCAGCTTTGTGTTTCAGGAAATCGTGCAGAGCATTGATTTCCCGATGATTCTCACCGATGCGCAGAACGAACCGATTCAACCACTCAAGACAAGCGCGCGCAACATCGTCATTGACTCGACGCTCACCACCGACCAACAAGTTGCACGACTCAAAGCTCTTATGGCTGAAATGGACAAGCAAAACGAGCCAATCAAAGTCATGCAAGATAGCATCATCCTAAACTACTTGCACTACGGCGAATCGGATATGATTCGGCAACTGCGTTGGCTTCCGTACATCCAGTTCGCGCTCGGCGGATTGTTTATCCTTATCGCGTACGTTGGATTCAGTTACATCAAGCGGAGCGAGCAGAGCAACATTTGGGTCGGCATGTCGAAGGAGACGGCGCACCAGCTTGGCACGCCGCTCTCGAGCATCATGGGTTGGCTCGAACTCGCCAAGCAACACGCGGCGGGTAATCCGCAACTGCACGAGGCGCTGGACGAGATGGGGCACGACATCGAGCGACTCAACAAAGTCGCCGCGCGGTTTTCTAAAATCGGCTCGCAGCCCGACTTCAAAGAGGAAAATCTCGCCGAAGTCATACAGGGCGTCATCAATTACATCGGCAAGCGCATTCCGAAATCGGGAAAGAGCATCGAGCTTGCGATTACGACGCCTGGCGATTTTCGCGTGCAGATCAACCGCGAGTTGTTCGAATGGGTGATTGAAAACCTGATGAAGAACGCGCTCGATGCGATAGAGGAACCGACGGGACGAATTTCATTTCGCATCGAACAACACGGCAACCAGACGACGATTGACGTGAGCGATACGGGAAAGGGCATTGATTCGAAGTATCACAAAGATGTGTTTCGCCCCGGCTACAGCACGAAACAACGCGGGTGGGGATTAGGCTTGAGCCTCTCGAAGCGGATCATCGAGGACTATCATCGGGGCAAGTTGTTCGTGAAGCAGAGCGCTGCAGGCGCAGGAACGACGTTTAGGATACGTTTGGGTTCATAGAGGTAGAGCGTGAGCAACACTACAAACTCTCAACTCCACGAACGCTGTGAACTCCTTTATGCATCGCCAGAACGTGTCTCGCCTTCACTCGCCCCATCTCAAACGTCTCGCCCAACTTCGGCTGAACAAACTCCGTGTCCTGAACAGGCAGCTCTTCATTGGGCGCGATGATGACGGGATTGATGATGTGCTTGTTCCCCTGCTTGAACGAGAACTTCTTCTCTTCTTCGGCTAACAATTCTTCGAGACGGACACGCGTCGCATCGTCACGGGCGCATTCCAGCAGTTTCGCTTTGAGTGCGTGCCACGTTTCAAGATCGTTGTTTACATCCTTCACGGTTTCCATATCACGCTGGAAATACAAATTCGGCAACAGCTCAACCGCCGTACGAATCAGCATCGAAAACACATTCGGAAACGTCGCGTTAATGCTGTCTTGCGTCTTGTTGGGATACGTCGGATATGTATTGACGACATACAGCTCGCCGATATCGCCCGTTTGCAAAATGGATTTGAGCGGCGTTTTGTTCGAGATGCCGCCGTCGGCGTAGAGTTGTGGCGTATCCTGCAAGTGCTCTGGAACCTCAGGGTCATAGACGACGGTCTTCACCGGCGGATAGGCGACCGTCGTAATCGTCGAAGCCATGATATACTCTTTCGCCTTTTGCAAGTCGGGTTCCGTTGTGAGGCATTGGAGGTATGCCGCACCGGTGTGAAGCGACGTGAGCGAAACGAAAAAGTCGTCAACGGTTCTGCGCGAACGAATCGCGTCGAGGTCTAAATAGTTATCAATGAACTTGTTGTAGAGCGGCGTGTTGTCGAAAATCGAATCCACGCCCCGGAGAGAGGGCCACTGTTCGATGCGATGAGTGGCAAAGTTCGCGATGAGTTTGATAATGTCCCAGCCGCGCACGCGATAGATGTCCTCATTGGTGAGTCGCTTCCATTGAAACTCGATCTCCATCCGTGCGGCGGAAAGGCTTTCTGCCTGCGCGATGCTCATCCCGTTCAACGCGCCAACGGATGTGCCCGAGAGAATATTGATACGCTTGCCGCTTCGCTCGAAATACGCGAGCAACTCAACGAGCGCACCCGCTTGGAATGCTCCGCGCGCGCCCCCACCTGATAACACTAATGCGAGTTTTGACAACGCAGTACCTTCACAAATTCGTTGATCTTCGCTCCGCACAAAGCTGGGCCACATCGTTGGTGTTGTCGCACGACTGCCCTTGAAGCGACTTTGAGTAACGCAAGAAGATCCGAAAACTTCCAGCGATTATCAATACAGCGAAGGCATGAGTTCAACCATAAGATGTTTTGGGGCTGCAGACGCGCTACATCGTCCCACCATTCTCCTGCGCCGCGGGAAGCAGTGTACTTCGTGTACAGTTCATCCGCCTCATCCGCCCATGCCGCCTCAGCGCGAGCACCGCCGACGGAGTGTGGCAGCGGTCAGCCTCACCACACTCGTCGAATCTTCTCCAACGCTTCGTTTGCTCCCACGGTCAGATTTGCGTCGAAATCTAACTTCACAATCTCTTCCAATACGGGGATTCCCTCCTTCACATACAAATCACCGAGCAAGTCAATTGCCTTTTGTTGTAGGCGGAGTGTTGAGTTCTTGGCAAACTGAATGAGCACTTGACGAAGCTCCTTGTCCTGCGGGGCACATTTGCTCCACGCCTCAATCGCCGCTTGGCGAATGTACTGATGATAAGTTCCCGCAGCGTAGTGTTTAAGCGTCGCAGCAACCGCAGGGTTTCCCGTCTCGCCCAGAGCGTTCAGGCACGCAATGACAATTTCGTCGTACCACGACTTGCGCGCCAGGTACTGGGTGATGAACGCAGGGTCGAGCGCCTCATCAACTTTGGCGAGCACAACAAGCGCCGTCGCGACAACGTCGGTGTGAGCATCGTTGGCGATGATTGCGCGCAGCAAGTCGCTTGCAGGCGCGCCGAACTTCTTGAGTCCGAGAACCGCCGCTTTGCGAACCCGATAATCGGACGAAGTGAGCGCCTGGCGAACCACCTTCATTGCCCCATCGGTACGCAGCTCGCCCAGCAGCTCCGCAGCCTCCGCAGCATCCGCCCAAAACCGTGGTTTGGCAATGATTGACGAAAGAGTGTGAAGCGTAATGCCGTTCGTCGGAAATCTCTCTGCCAGTTGCCGCATTGCCCACAGCCTCCCGTGCAACGCGTCATGGGTTGCTTGATATGCCAATTCCTCGACGTCCTTCTCAGACTCGAGTTCCGCGACGAGGCTTCCGTCGCCGTCGAAACTCACCATGAGGGGTTTCTCATTGCAGTTCAAAACAAAATGGTCACGTTCCTTCTTCACAGAAATTTTCTCTGTCCACGTCTTCGCTGGCGTTGCAATCGTAATCGAAACGGGAAGTGTAAACACGCCTTGCCCCTCGACGAGCGGCTGGACTTGCTTCACGGAAAGGTCAATCACCTTCCTGTCGGCTACGTGTTTGTAGCTCACCTCAAAGCGAGGATGCCCGCCGCCCGTAATCCATTGTTTGAAAAACCAATCGAGATTTTCGCCGACGGATTCTTGAATTGCTTTTTTCAAATCGTCGCTCACAACCTCTTGAAATTCAAGCTTGCGAAGATAATGGCTCATCGCCTTGAAAAACTTCTCGTCACCCAACACCGTGCGCAGCATATGCAGCACTGCTGCGCCTTTCAAATAGGTATGCTCTTCATTG
>CAYUFU010000027.1:12740-41715 GCA_964444145.1 uncultured Chitinophagales bacterium | reverse complement strand
ATGGTACTTCCAAAACCGAGGGCGTTGCCCTCGGCTATTCAGATTCGTCCCTTTCAGGGACAGCTATACGTTGGCGCCATTATGCATGGTGACTGGACGAATTCGAGAGAGCAGACGCCGAAGGCGTCAAACATGAATAGGTCGGGGCGAAGCCCCGACAAAGAATCGAAACGTCAATGTGAACCCTGTCCCGAAGGGATGCCCTTGGCAAGAGGGTTCAATAACATCGGTTGGGTAACATACGTTTTTCATTCTTCGAAACGATATTTCTCGTATTCCCTCGCGTGTTAGGACTTGACTCTCCTTCCGATTCTGCGTAAGGTTATTCGGGAATTGGATGAGAAGAATTGGATTTCGTCGCGCCGACCGCCGGCGACAAATGGCAAATCTCGTTCGGTACCCTTAGACAGAATTGCCGAAGCATCGGAACGTGAGGTATGTATTCGTGAGCGCGCGGCACTTCATCTTCTTGATATGACCATTCAATAGCTTGCGGCACACGTATGCATTCCTCAGCTCCGGAGCAGGTTATGCGCGAAGTTACCACCGACATGATTCTTCGCGCCATCAAGCTC
Source organism: uncultured Chitinophagales bacterium (assembly GCA_964444145.1). Taxonomy (GTDB): domain Bacteria; phylum Bacteroidota; class Ignavibacteria; order UBA10030; family UBA6906; genus CAADGV01. Next base: position 41,140 of record CAYUFU010000027.1, on the reverse strand, counting down.
GCCAAGAAGAAAACCCGGACGGTATTCATTAGTAAAACTGCCAACGGCAAAGGCGTTGACATCGCAACGCTCGATCCGCGAACGAGTGAAGGCAAAGCTAACCTCGACAAGTTCCTCGAGTCACCTGCGCGGCATTACACCTTTTCGGGGCTTGGCGCGCCTGAGGAGCCGAACGCTATCAACTGGCGACAGATCAATCTCTCGACGCCTCGGAAAATACTTGTCCTGTTGCAGGTCGGCATCTCCTTTTTCATGAAAGGCACGCCATTCAAGAACACGTGGTATCGCTGGATGGGCTGCCACATCGGGAAGAATGTCGAGATTATGCAAATGGCATGGCTCGACCATTTTCGGCCTGAGTTGATTTTCATCGGCGACAACACGCTGCTTGGTGCATTCACACGCCTCACATGCCACGCCTACGAAGGCAGCGGCAAGTTCCGTTACGGCTTGATCGAGATTGGCAACAACTGCACGATCGGAGCGGGAACGGGCATCGGTATGATCAAGATCGAAGACAATGTCCGAACACTGCCGGGGACGACAGTTTCACCCTATCTTGCTCGTATTCGCGCCGGCTCGGTTGTCGGTTACTCGCCGCCGCCCGTGAAGCTGCCGGAACCATCCACTTGAACAATATTAGCCTTCCATCCGTTTTCACTTCCCCTAAATCTCACGGCGATTGCCCCTCTCGGATGGTACGATGTTTGGCTACACTTCATCGGTTCTTTCCACTTACACGAGGAGCACTTGATGCGGCAATTTCAATTCGACTTGGTCGTGATCGGTTCGGGTCCGGCGGGACAGCGTGCGGCAATTCAAGCGTCGAAACTCAACAAGCGCGTCGCGCTCATCGAGAAACGATCCGTCGTAGGAGGCGTCTGCATCAACACAGGAACGATTCCGAGCAAGACACTCCGAGAAGCAGTGCTGTACCTCTCTGGATTCCGCGAGCGAAGTCTCTACGGCGCATCCTACAGCGTGAAGCAGAAGATTACGATGCAGGATTTGCTGTTCCGTACGGACAATGTTATCAGGCACGAGATTGATGTTACGCGGCATCAGCTCCTACGCAACCGTGTCGAGCTGCTCGAAGGTACGGCCTCGTTCATAGACCCTCACACGTTGCGGCTTGACTATCCCGATGCGCAAGGACACGCGGAAGTTTCTGCCAGCATCATCATCATTGCGACGGGGACTGAAGCCACGCGCGACCCACACATACCGTTTGATGGGCAGAGGATTTTTATCAGTGATGACATTCTTTCGCTGGATCATCTTCCTCGCTCGCTCTCCATCGTTGGTGCGGGGGTGATCGGTTGTGAGTATGCGAGTCTCTTTGCAACACTTGGCGTGCGCGTTACCTTGATTGACAAACGCACATCCCTCCTCCCCTTCATTGATAATGAAATCGGCGAAGCGCTGGCATATCACATGCGAGAGCATCGTGTGACACTTCGTCTCGGCGAGGAAGTCAATAGCATCGAGCCTATTGTCAATGAGCACGGTCCACGCGTGCTGATCACGCTTGCGAGCGGAAAGCAAATCGTGACCGAAAGGGCGCTGTATAGCATCGGACGCACAGGCGCAACACGTTCGTTGAATGTGGAAGCCGCTGGGCTGAAACCCACTACGCGGGGCCAGCTAAAAGTGAATGAGTTCTACCAAACGGAGGTGCCCCATATCTATGCCGTCGGCGATGTGATCGGTTTTCCATCTCTCGCTTCCACTTCGATGGAGCAGGGTCGGCTTGCAACATGTCATGCGTTCGGCGTTTCGACCAAGAGTGTTCCGCAGCTTTTCCCGTACGGCATCTACACGATTCCCGAAATATCATTTGTCGGACAAACGGAACAAGAGCTAACAAAGAATGCCATTCCCTATGAACTCGGCAAAGCGCACTATCGCGAAATTGCACGCGGGCAAATTCTCGGCGGCAATGTTGGATTGCTGAAGTTGGTGTTTCATTTACAGTCGCGTGAACTGCTCGGCGTACACATCTTCGGCGAGGGAGCAAGCGAACTCGTGCATATCGGTCAAGCCGTGATGGCCTACAATGGAACGATTGATCATTTCGTTGATACGGTATTCAACTATCCAACGCTCGCCGAGTGTTACAAGACTGCAGCGTTCGACGGCATCAACAGGCTGGCAATGTAGTCCCGTAGTGGTAACCGTTCGAGACAGCGAGCACCGACTGCCGTCGCGTTTACGCTGACGTGACAACTGACCTGCTATAGGAAACTCCGCATCGCCGCTCCATCATTTTTCCTCTTTGCAAATTTTCTATATTTGTTCCATTCATGTATGGACCACTTCATCTCTAATCGATGAACTACAACAAAATCACCGACCGCATCATCGCCGAGATCGCCACGACCGTCGGTAACGACAATGTTCTTTGCGACGACGAATCACGATCCCTCTACAGTAAAGACGAAACCGAGGACTTCTCGTTTCGTCCAGAAGTAATTGTCAAACCATCAAGCACTCATCACGTTGCGGCAATTCTGAAGCTTGCGAACGCCTATCGCATTCCTGTAACACCGCGCGGCGCCGGCACCGGACTCTCGGGCGGCGCGCTTCCCGTGTTCGGCGGCATCGTCCTCTCGATGGAAAAGTTCAAACGCATCATCGAGATTGACGAGAAGAATTGTCAAGCGATTGTCGAGCCGGGCGTCATCACGCAGGTTTTTCAGGAGGAATGCGAGAAGCGGGGCTTGTATTATCCGCCCGACCCCTCCTCGCGGGGAAGCAGTTTTCTCGGGGGCAATCTCGCCGAATGTGCAGGGGGACCGCGAGCCGTAAAGTATGGTGTGACGAAAGACTATGTTCTCGGACTCGAAGCGGTACTTCCGACCGGGGAGATTATCAACACGGGCGGGCGTGTCTTGAAGAATGTGTCGGGTTACAATCTCACACAACTCATTGTCGGCAGTGAGGGAACGCTTGCGGTTATCACAAAGATCATTCTCAAACTCATTCCCCTTCCGAAGCTGCGAAAAGTTGTGCTCGTGCAATTCAACACACTCGAAGATGCAGCAGCCGCTGTGGGGAGCATTTTTTCCCAAGGCATTACACCGTCGGCGTGCGAGTTTCTTGAGCGAGCCGCAATCAAAGTCGCCGAAGAGCGTCAGGGAAAGAAATTCCCGAACAGCGACGCCGAAGCCCAGTTGCTCATCGAGGTTGATGGAAACTACGAAGAGGCGCTCCACAGCGAGATCGAACAGATTGCGGAGGTTGTTTCGCGCCATAACGCGATCGACGTCCTGCTCGCCGAAGATCGGCAAAAGGTCGAAGACGTATGGGCGCTCCGTCGCGGGATGGGCGAGGCAGTCAAATCGGTTTCGACGTACAAAGAGGAAGATACCGTCGTTCCACGCGCCGCTCTTCCGCAGCTTGTAAAAGGCGTGAAGGAAATCTGTGCTCACTACAACATTACTTCAATCTGTTACGGGCACGCCGGCGATGGCAATGTTCACGTCAACATTCTCAAGGACAAACTCACCGACGAAGAGTGGAACACACACGTTGATGATGCAGTGAGAGAGATTTTCAAACTCACCGTCTCACTCGGCGGGACGATTTCCGGCGAGCACGGCATCGGCTACTCGCAAAAGTCGTACTTACCGATTGCTCTCTCTCCCGCTGCATTGAACTTGATGAAAGAGATCAAGCGGACGTTCGACCCGCAGGGGATCCTCAATCCCGGAAAGATATTTCTTGAATAGACGCTGACCATCTTCTTCCCGCCTGATCCACTGGCTGCGATAAGTGAGGAACGTTCGTGGTAAGCTCTTCCATTATTGCCTGGAGAATTGTATCCATCCTCTCCTCAACTGGTGTACTCAGTTTCGATGTCCAGCATCGCAATGATTTCGGCACAATGCCAAAGAGGATGATTTCAGGCAGCGGCTCCAATTGTTGTGCAAAGTGCAGAAGCTCATGCAGTCCGCTTTGATGAACAAAAAGCGAGCGAGGATTCTCCATATCAATTTCCTCTGGTGGGAGATGGATAACAGAGCCGGGCTTCGCGTCTGCATTCAAGGCATCCACGATGATGACTTTCCGCTTACCGTACACATACGAAAGCAACTCATAACCAATCGTTCCGCCATCCACCACTTCGACTTCGGGAGGCAGAGGCATCTGTTGTAAGCGTTGGGCAACATGCACACCAACTCCTTCGTCACCAAGCAGTATGTTGCCCACACCGAGTATGAGAGTGTCTTTTTTCATCTTCTGACAGTTCCCCAGTTCGAACTCCCAAAGAGAAGACTGTGAAAGAATTCCCCCCTCGCCTACACGACTCGAAATTTCTTCACACGTTTTCTCGGCTCGAGGATATGAACCGCACACGCGATGCACGGATCGAACGAACGAACAATGCGCGCCAGCGCGAACGGATTTTCGGTGTCTTCGACAGTCGCGCCAATCATCGCTTGCTCGATGGGACCGGGCTGCCCTTTGTCGTCTTTCGGTGAAGCGTTCCACGTTGTGGGCACGACTGCCTGGTAGCGAGCGATCTTTCCATCTTTGATTTCAATCCAATGTCCCAGCGCGCCGCGCGCTGCGCACCAAAGCCCTATGCCTTGCGCCTCGTCAGGAATCTTGTGATCGGCACAGACCGGCTCATCTAACTTCACTTGCATGATCATGTCGCCGAGCTGTTCGGCGACAAGCTTGCACTCCATTGCGCGTGCAAGATGCCTCCCCATCACAGAATACAACGCGTCCGGACCGTACTGGAATCGCTTCAGGGTCTCATCAACAAGCTTCACCACCTTCGGGTCCTTTCGCTGATATGCCATCGCGATTCGCGCCAGTGGTCCAACCTCATACGCCTCGCCCTCGTACCGCGGCGCCTTCAGCCAACTGTATCCACCCTTCTTTGTTGGATTCGGCTGTGTCGTTTGTTTTGTTGGATGGAGATGGCTTGGTGAATCGTACCATGACGATTTCACATCTTCGGTAATCTTGTTCGGGTCAACTGATTCCATCGTGCCATTCTTCATTCGTCCCATTGGGAAGAAACGCTTTCGCTTCGTCACGTCAGGCTCGGCGTCGAGGTCGAACAAACCGAACGAAAGAAGATTCTTGTTTCCTTCTCCAATCTGAAAGTAGTCGCGATAGATTTCCGAAATCGTGATGACGTCGGGAAGATAAACGTTGTCAATGAACTCGGTGAGTTCTTTCAAACGCCAAAGCGATGTCGTGATGTTGTCGAGCCGCGGCATGATGCTTACTCCACCCGGCACCATCGAAGCAATGTGCGGCATCTTGCCCGACCAGATCGCCGACAACTCGTGCGCCTTCAGGCGAATCTGATAGGCTTGAACATAATGACTCACCAACGTATCGTGAACCTGCTTGGGCACGCGATAATCCGACTCGTAGCGCGGAATGAAGGGCGGAACATCGGGACCGCGGAAATAGTCCAGCGACGCGAGATGGTAGAAGTGCAGCACGTGCGACTGAATGTAGTTCGCACCTTGCATGATGTTGCGGATGACCCGTCCGTTCGGCGGCGGCATCACCCCGAATGCGTTTTCCAGCGCTTGTGCCGACGCAATCGCATGAGGCGTTGGGCAGACACCGCAGAAGCGTTGCGTAATCTGAATTGCATCTAACGGATTGCGATTTACGAGAATCTGTTCAAAACCGCGATACAACATCCCGCTCGTCTTTGCGTCAACCACCTTCTTGTTCTCGACCATTGCTTCGATTTTGAGATGGCCCTCGATCCGCGTCATCGGGTCAATCACCACTTTCTGTCGAATCGTTTCCATATTCACCTCCGTTGATAGATTGGTGAATGTTCATCAGGAAAACCCGGCTCCGTGCAGCCGATACACGGACCCCCTGCGCTGATGCACCAGTTCACGCTTCCGTTCCAAAGACGCACGGGACAGTCGGCGTTCGTGAACGGACCTTTGCATCCCAACTCCATCAAGCACCCCTCCTGTCCGAAGTTCGACGCAAAGATGCCCAGGTCCAGATAATCCCGATAAATGCATCGGCTGTGAATCGAGCGGCCGTAGAATAATTTCAACCGTCCGTGCTCGTCAAGCTCCTTCGCTTGCGGCATGCCGTACAATAAAATCTTTGCCACCGTTCCGATAAACCAATCGGGATGCGGCGGACACCCCGGAATATTGATGACAGGCGTGGTGATGTTGAGCGACTTATACACGTCCATCACACCTTTCGCTCCCGTGGGATTCGGCTGCGCGGCAGAGAGACCACCGTACGCAGCGCATGTGCCGACCGCCAGTGTCGCCAATGCATCGCACCCAAGTTGTTCCGTCCATTGAAGCATCGTGATTGGTTTGTCGTCCTTCTCGCCGAGCAAACCGTACATGCCGTTCTGCTTCGTCGGAATCGAACCCTCAACCACAAGAACATATTTCCCCTTATACTTCGAGGCAGTTTCACGCGCCGCATCGAGTGAAAGGTCGCCCGTCGCAGCCATCAGCGTGCCATGATACATGAGCTTGAGCTGATGACCGGGCAGGACTTGTTCCAAGATGACATTCTTGATGCTCGGATGGATAGTGTTGATGACCGAGACTGAACATCCGCTGCATGTTGAAGCTTGCAACCAGATGATGGGATATTCTTTAACGGCTTCTTGCATCGCGTGCGCGAGCTTCGGGAGAAATTCTTCAAGAGTAGCAGCCGCGGCTGGCGCTGCAACAGCCCATCGCATGAAATCCCGACGTGAGACTGTTGTTTTCATTCGTAAACTCCTTTGTGGGTGTGGAACTTTTCTCTTCTGACAAAAACATTGTCAAAGTACTCTACACCGCAATTGAGATTCTCTACACTCCTTTCATCGTGAAATCATCTCCTCACTTGAGGAGATCATGAATTCGTTAAGGTTTACTCTCACTTTCCTATAGAGACATTCGCCCCTCATTATGATAACTCAGAATATGTGCCAACACGACGAGATGACCTCGACTCATCTTACCAACACTACGGTTGCGCTTACCTTCTCCTCTGGCATCCTACTATGCGCAACCGAGCTAAGGGGCTGCAGCCAGCTATCCCGACAAAGTCGGGACTGCGCTGCGAATCCCGATGAGCTACTTCGCGGTATGTTTCGGCGCACCCACCGCACACGCCGCACTACTTTACAACTGCCGCTGCGAGATCCGCTGCCTTCCCCGCAACTTCCGTCCTCACCTCAACAGCACGCGTTTCGGTTCCAAACACATTGAAATACCGCGCCACAAATCCGAATGCCACAAATCCAAACGCACACAAACCGGCAGTAATCGTCAACTCCTGCCATGACGGAACGTACGTGCGCGAAGGGAATTGCTCAAACGCCGTAATCGCCGTATTGATGCGATGTGCGATGAAACCGAGAATCACCAGAACGGCAGAGTAGAACAACCCAGCTCGGTTCTCTCGCACCCGTTTGTTCAACAAGAGAAACATCGGCACAACTACACCAAGAACAATTTCCCCCGCAAACAGAATACTCTGATACGAGAGCTCGAACGCATAGTGCAGTCCATCGCGTGTCAGGAGGTCTTGGACGCGAACAGTAAGGTACAGCGCAAGAACGACGACAATGACTTTCGCCAATTCAGTCAGAAGGGGCATTTCAATCTCACGGCCAAACGCTCTGGAGGAGAGGAACGATTCGAAGATCGTCATCGCCAAGCCCGCCGCAACGCACGAGATGATGAAGAGGAACGGGATAATATTCGAGTACCAAAGCGGATGCATACGCGAGGGAACAATGAGGAACAACGAACCAAGCGACGATTGATGAAGCGTCGAGAGCACGACGCCAGCCACCACGAGCGGAATGCTGATGGCGTGGAGTATTTTCAGCGGACGTTCCATGTTGAACTTTTCGAACACGACGGGGCTGAATTCCAACGCGAGCACTGCCGTGTAGAGCATAACGCACCAAGCGACTTCGAACATCACGGAATGAGGATTCCAATAAATGATGGCATGCCAAATCGCCCACGGGCGACCGAGGTCAACCATCAGCCCCGCGATCACGAGGAGGTAACCGAGAAACGCTGTGAGAATTGTTGGCCGAAGAATCGGACGGAAGCGCTCGATGTTGAAGATGTACACCGCTGCGGCAATCGTGAAGCCGCCTGCCGCAAGCCCGACGCCGACAAGGATATCAAAGCCGATCCAAATGCCCCACGGAAATGTGTCCGTCAGATGTGTCGTCGCACCGAGACCCTGCGAGTAGCGCCACATCGCAGCGATGAATCCTGCCGCCATCAACACCACGGCGACAACTTTCCAAAATGTGAGTTTGAAGAATCCGGGAAATTTCATTGTTACTCCTTTGTCTCATTCTGAGCCAAGCGCAGAAATCTCGCTCGCTCAGGTAAGTTCATATATCGAGTTACGAGTTTCAGATTTCAGGTTCGAACCCCAATGCTCTAAGGCTCCAACGAGAAATCACGCTTCACCACCACCTGCTGGTGCCTTGCGTTTCTCTTCGGCTTCGAAACGAGCAACCTCAGTTCTCCGCTGCGTAATCCAGTGAATCCCGAACAGCACAACCCCTGCGGCGATAGAATACTTTGGAATTTGCGACAGCACTTTCCATGACAACTCCGGAATCGGCTCCTTCGGCACCGTCATCGGGAAGCCGAGCTGGTCAAATGGAACATTGGAGATGTACAGCACCGACGTGCCGCCAACTTCTTTCAATCCATAGATATAGTCAACGTAGCCTCCCGGATTCGCGTCAATGCGTTTTCGTGCTTCGGCAATCAGCTCGTCGCGATCGCCGAACAGTGTCGCTTCGACGGGGCAGGCATCTGCGCAGGCAGTCTTTCCTCCCGCGGCAACTTTCTCGTAGCACATTCTGCACTTCTGCACACGCGGGGTCAGGCTCGTCCATTCGTAGCGCGGCACTTCAAAAGGACACGCTTGCATGCAATAGCGGCATCCGATGCACTTGCTCTCGTCGTACAACACTGCGCCTGTTTCCATCTTGGTGAACGCTCCGACGAGACATGCCGAAACGCACGTGGGCTGTTCACAGTGCATACACATGCGGCGCACAAACGTCTGGTCGTTGTTGAAGCTCTGGACAACTGTATAGTGTGTAGCGGAAAGTTCCTTCGCTTCTTCCTCCGGCAACTGATTCGCCGCTGCACACGCACGCGCACATTCATTACAACCGATACATCTCGTTATGTCAATCAGTAACCCTGTCCGCTTACGCATGGTGGTGGTCTCCTCTGGTGCCATCAAGAGTTTTTGGTTCCATAGAAAGAAACTCTGATTCAAACGCTCTCCACACGTTCGCATCGAATCCTTTCAGCACACCATCAACAGGCATGCCGCCATCTTGCATCGTCGCAAATTGGAGCTGCGGCGAGTACTGGTTGATGAACTCCTTCGCGTGTTCACTTTGTTTTCTTAACCACTCAATTGCCTTCTCGCCGGTGAAGAATCCCCTTAACGACTCTACGTTGTCGGAAGGCATGAGCTTGAACAACCATCCCGTCGTGTATGGATTACTTTTCGCGAGCGCGGGCGTATGCAGCAGCTCGCTATTGAGTGCAACGATTTTCCCGTCAATGGGTGACGCAATACGCAGTGACCGCTCCTTATCGCGCAACGCGACCGTCGGCGACTGAGGACTTACAATCGCACCTTCGATGGGAAGCTGAATGCGCTCAACTGTGCCCGTCAGTGTCATTAGGAAATGATCAACACCAAGTGTAATCGAGTTATCCGCCTCGCGGCGCAACCATGTGTGGTTCGGCGCAAGCAGGAGGTCATCGGTTATGTGCCACTGCGATGGAGCGAGCGTTTGTACAGGACGCAGCACTTCTCTAACGAGTTCTTTTCGTTTCTTACGTTGAAGGACATAGTCAATCGTAAGCAATGCTATCAATGTAATTAGCACAAGTAGAACAGTCATGGTAATTCTCCTTGAATTGTTTTCCGTATTGAATAGTACATCCGACCTGCCGTGTCTATCAAACGCTCTCACCACGGTGGAATAGCTTGTCGCGCACGTGGGGAACTCTCAGCCACGCTATGCTCCTCCGCGAGGAAGAACTCTTTTGCCAACATCTTCCACTCATCGTCTGAGACTCGGTCCGACAAGTCCTTCATAATGACACCGCCGTCTTGGTACATCAATGCCGGCGTAGTCGAGAAAATGCGGACGAGCTGCTCTCTTGCGTGCTCGAGAAAATGTGTCACCGCTTTTCCTGTAAAGAGGTTGTTGACTTCCGCTTTCAGCTTGCGCGGACGAATCCGCAGCAGCCAACCATCGCCAAATGGCGACGCGTTAACAAGCATCGGGTTGCGCAACACCATTTCATTCTTCTGAATCACGCGTCCACTCACGGGACTGACAAACGGGACGCTCCGATGCTGATGCCACACGACCCACGCCGCCTCACCTTGTTCGACGCGCTGCAATATCCGCGGCAACTCCACGTCTTCGATAGTGCCGACCAGATTTTGTGCAAAGTCATCAATGCCAACAAGGACATCGCCGTCTTCCGTTATCCGCATCCACGTATGTCCGGGGTGGAGATAACGTTCGATGAGCACGGGATTCGCTGTGATGTGCGGTTGTGTCTTTCGCAAGATTCCCCATATGATCAGAATACACGCCGCTGTAATTCCAAGTATGACTGACATTGTCTCTTCCTCCTGACCAATCGTTTTTCGTTCTGTGAGGTATGTTCCAAAATGTTTGCCAACATCACTCGAGAGGGCATCAACAGTTGCATCTCGTAAACTACGCGTCGTGTGCAACTTACAGTGACAACTCTTTGCATCGTCTTGGAGGAAAATCTCGTTGATACTCAATGATGAATTCCGTGACGCGACATGGGCAAGACGCATTGGTTGCCTGCGTTGAATTCGTTGTGATGAAATCGCTTAGAAGACTGCTGGAAAACTCTGCAGGGGATTGCATTTCTCACCAGGGCGAATTCAACGTTGGCGACTGAAAAAATTGTTCGTATCTTTACGTATGGATGAGTTCGACGATCAGCATCAATGATGATGAAATTCTCACCACGCTTGACTTGGCTACTTCTCTCTGCGATTGTTGGCTTCTTCATCTCGTGTCGAGATGATGCATCAACAGAGGAAGAGCAGCAACAATTCAATCTCGTGTCGTCTGTGTTCATTCCCGTTGGAGTGTTGAGGGAGCCGCAGGGAATCGCCGTTGACGCCTCGGGCAATGTTTGGGTAGCGGATACGCACAATGGCAAATTGAGAAAATTTCTCACAAGCGCGCAGCAAGCAGACTCGATGAACTTCTTGTTCCCGCCAACAAACATTGCGATAAACAAACGCACAGGCGACTTGTTGGTTGTCGAAGATGGAAAGCGTGTACGGGAAATCGTCGTCGCAACAAAGACCGACCTTCGCTCGTCAACCCTCAATCCGTTTTTCGGCAATGCCGATGTCGTCCTCGATGTCAATACGAACACGACGCGCGCAATCGCTCCGAATATCAGAGTTGTGGGCGACATTGAGAGCACCCCGAATGGCGATGTGGTCGTGTCTGCCTACGGCTCACCCGAAAACCTCGTGATACAACTCGTGACAGGAAACGCACGGGCACTTGCTTTTTCAGCAACGACGCCAAGCAACAGCGCTGACGCTGGCTCACGCTTCGTTGCGGTTGATAGATTCGGCACGGTGTTCACATCATTCACATTTCTCGGCACGTCGGGGCAGAATGTTGTGCGCGGATATTCCTTCAATCCTGCCAACCTTCTCACGCAGAGCAAGGTGCTCACGGAACCGTTTGCCACCGGGTCGGCGCGCGGTGCAACGATTGCCGACGATGGCAAGATGTTCGTCGCCGATTCAGCGGCGCAAGAGTTGGTTGTCTTCTCGACACTATCAGAAAAGACTGTGCTTCGCTCCCGTATTCCCGATACTAATGGATTCTCGATGAGTCCGCGCGATGTTGCAGTCGCAACCGATGGCACCGTGTACGTTGTCGTCACCGATAGAAATGGAACGGACGCAGGCGCGGTGCTGAAATACACGAAGAGCATGCTGTAGAGGAACAAGAGGGGCGCGCCTCAATCGTTTGCACCGACCGATGGCGCAACCGAACAAATCAAAACACGACCATCAACCAAAAGGAATTCCCCATGAACGTATTGATTGCCGATGCATTTCCCGAACGTTACATCGAAGAGATCAAAGCGCTCGGCGCCGCCGTCGAGTATAAGCCGAAGCTGAAAGCCGAGGAGCTTGCTGCGCACATCGGCGACAGCAACGTGCTCGTCGTTCGTTCGACGGAGGTGAGGAAGGATTGCATTGATGCCGCAAAGAACTTGAGCTTGATCATTCGCGCAGGCGCAGGTGTGAACACGATTGACATTAAGAGCGCTAACGCTCGCGGCATGTACGTCACGAACTGTCCCGGCAAGAATTCTATCGCCGTCGCGGAATTGACAATGGGTTTGCTTCTCGCTCTGGATCGTCGCATTGCCGATAACGTCATAGACCTACGAAACGGCACGTGGAACAAGGGTGAATACTCGAAAGCGGATGGCGTGTTCGGCAAAACCATCGGGATTGTTGGGACGGGCCAAATTGGAATGGAGGTGATCAAGCGCGCGAAGGCATTCGGGCTAAACGTGATCGCTTGGTCGCGTTCGTTGTCGCGAGAGAAGGCAGAGGCAGTCGGAATCCAACACGCTGGTGCACTTGACGACCTCGTGCCGCTTTCCGACATCATCTCCGTCCATCTTGCACTCAAGCCGGAAACGAAAGGCATCATCAACCGCCGCATCATCGGCATGATGAAGCAGGGAACGATCTTCATCAACACATCAAGAGCCGAAGTTGTTGACGAAGCCGCGCTACTCGAAGCAGTCGAAGCAGGAAGAATTCGCGTTGGAACAGACGTGTTTGCCGGCGAGCCTGAGGACAAGAAGGGTGATTTCAATAGCAGGTTCGCGTCGCATCCGAGCGTGTATGGAACGCATCATATCGGCGCATCAACCGAGCAGGCGCAGAACGCCGTCGCCGAGGAGACGGTTGCCATTATCAAAGAGTACAAGGACCTTGGCACCGTTCGCAATTGGGTCAACCGCGCGAAGAAAACCTCTGCGAAGTGGCAGCTCGTCGTTCGGCATTACGATAAGCCGGGAGTTCTCGCCAACGTCCTCGGCGATCTAAAAGCCACCAACATCAATGTCGAAGAAATGGAGAACGTCATCTTCGACGGCGGATATACTGCCTGTGCGACAATCAAAGTTGTTGACAAGCCGTCGGATGAAGTTGTTGCGCGAATGAAGTCGCGCGGGGATGAGGTGATTCATGTGACGGTGAATCCCGTTTAGATGGATTCCACCTGCGCGTAAATTCTCCGCGAGGTGGAGTCCATCTCCCCAGCTAACTGTGCCACATCTCCATATGCTGCGCATGAGTATCAAGATACGCGCCTGGCTTGAAATGCGCATCATAGAATTCCAAATCCAGATGATGCGCTTGCAGATACATCAAAACGAGAATTGATGGGACGGTGCCGGGAAATTTTCCGTATCGGTCGAAGACATATTGCGCCATCGTTGTAACGCAGTCAATGAACTGCTCATCGTGAGGTTTGCCGCTCCCGCGCACTCGTGAATTGTCTTTGTACGGTCCTGACGTTTCCGCGTTGAAAGGACCGCCCGCACCAAACTTCCGTTTCGTAAACGCTTCAACCGCTGCGCGCATGTTCTTGTAGTGTGGCGGGCAATATCCTTCGAACACGCCAGGCAATCCCGTCGGATTTGGCAGCGCCCAGCGTTTATCCGTGTCGTAACGGAAGCCGAGTCCCGGCACTTCAAGATCGCCGCTCGCACCAAGAACGCTCAACGGCGTGATGCCATCGAACATCCATCCTCCAAGCCCCATCGCTTGCAGCATGAGCGCGCCTGCATAACACGCCGTCGAAATTTCAACGGTCGCTTCCGTCAGCGAAAGCTGCTCGACATACGTGAGCGGATACGGATTCTCAACATCAACCAATGCGCGGAATTTCTCCATGCCAGGAATTTTTGTTTGGCTGATGTCATCGAAAATGCACGCGCCATTTTGCACCAAATAGCAGAGCACCGCGACATGGTGTTGCGCGACATCCGCGACGGGAATGATCAACGTGCTGCCCGGAACGTTCGCGCACCACGGATTGTGCATGTCGATATGCGCTGGATTCGCGGGAAGATGCAATCGCTTGTCCGAAAGTTTCTTGATGCGAGACTTGTGCGCATTCAAGTACGCATTGAAATCCAAACCGTCGCTCGTCTTGGTTTCAACTTGGGATGATAAATCACGCGTAGGGAAAAAATAGATGCCGTTATCGTCCGTATAGAAAATCTCACTCGTGTGAAATCCTGCCGAAGACGGAAACGTGCGTCCGCCAGCCGCGCCCGCGTAGTTCGGAATATTGGGAAGATATTTTTGGTTGAACGGATGAAGATAAAGCCAACCCGTATTTCCGCCGACAGCAGAGAGCAACATGATCTGCTCAAGCTCGCCAAGCGGCAAAGGCGGCTTCTTCGACTTGAATTTCAGCGGACCATCGGGGATTTCCGCGCCGAGAGAGAACCGACGTGAGCGCCTTCCGTGCAACGCATCTATGAGCGGAAAACGAATTGCTTGCGCAAGTCCTTTCGGTGCTCGGGGAATTTTGTTGAGCAGCAATCGCCCCTTTTGCTTTGCCTTCTCCCCCAAGGCTTGCATCTTAAATCCCGTCAACAGAGTTCCTGCGCCGAGGAGCATCGCACCAAGCGCGCTGCGACGGTTTATTTTCCATTTCGCGGTTCTTGGAATTTCGTTCATGCGGTTAGACTCCTTTGTATTGATATTTGAGGGTGACCGTCACCTGCTGAAAGCACGCGGGAAGGTGACGGTCGCCTTTCACATATTCGGATGCATTACGATATCCTTCTTGGTCGAGCCGACAATGTCGAGCAGCTCCTGCTGTTCTTTCTCCGGCACTTTGAACTTCGCCAACGACGCCTTGAAGTCTACCACCAACGCATCCCATTCCTTCCCCGTAATGTTCAAATGCTTGTGAGATTCCTTCATCGTGCGTCCAGTGTACTTGCATGGTCCTCCTGTTACCATGCACACCATTTCTGTCACACGATACTTCAACCCGGCTCGCGGCACACGGTCGCGCGCTTCTTTGATCGCGGGATTCGCGTTGAGGATATCATTCGCTATGACACGGTCTATGAAGTCATCTACGACCGTGGCAATCGCGTACACTCCGCCGAGACGGTCGTACAGCGACTTTTCTTTTTTCTTCTGCGCAAGCGCTGGATCGCTTGCCAGAAGAAATGTTGCGGTGAGTGCAGCGACAGAAAGCACTCTCATTACACCATGCTGTGTTCGCATTGTTTCCTCCTTTTTGTTGGTTGATGAAAAATATCCTGCCCTTTTGAAGCAGGCGTGATGTTACGACGGATTCGGCGATTGTACATCGCTGAAAGGTGATTGGGAGCAATGCCCACGAGATAGAGCGAGAGAAACCGCGCGTTACGCAATTGTTGACGCACAATGCCATTCTCAATAAACTTCCGCGCTGAGGTAACAACGGTTGTCGGAAACGAGAAGATGCGAGTCTTCCTTCGTGCGCGCTGGAGAAGATCAACATCCTCGAAGAGTTGCCAAGTCGGAAAGCCTCCGATGGTATCAAAGAATGATCGGCGGACGGCAATGCATTGGTCGCCGAACGTCGTAAACACAGACTCAATCCGCGCACACGATGCGTAGAGTTGTAGAAGCGGATGCTTCACATCGAATTGCAGCCTGCACGTACCGATCTTTACCTGAGGGACAACGAACTGTTCTCGCAGTACATCAAACAGATCGGGCGCAACAAGCGAATCGGCATGGAGGAAAACAAATATCTCGCCTGAGGCGCGTTCGACTCCACGATTCATCTGTGTTCCGCGTCCGCGTGCCGAGCCGACGACGATTGCGCCCTCCTCAAGCCCAATCTCGGAAGTTCCGTCCACGCTGCCGCCATCAACAACAATAATCTCGACATCCCCGTCCGCTGCACGGATGGAGCGAATGCAGGAACGGATATACTTGTCTTCATTCAGTGCCGGTATGATGACGCTGAACGTCATGTTCCCTTTGCTATTTTCTGACGACGTACCAGTTATTCTGAATATCGTGAGCCAGCTTATTCACTTGCACAGAACGAAAGCCCGCTCTTGACAAATATTCTTTTGTCTTTTCTTCGCCCCACATAGCACCAAGCCCTTCGCCGCCCTGAGCCAGTGAAACCGTCATGCAATGCATACATGAAATGGCATACAGGAAAGTTCCAATCGGATGTTTCATGTCTTCTTCGAGACGGCCGGTGCCGCTGATGTCTTGCATGAGGTAGATGCCATCGGCTTTGAGAGCACGACATATTCCCTTCAAGACGCTGAGCGGCTGCGCTTGGTCATGAACGGCGTCAAACGTGGTGATAAAGTCAAAACCCTCGGTAGGTGCCCATTGATGAAAATCAGTAAGGTCTTTGACATGAAACTGAACATTTCGTAGCGACAGCGACTCAGCCTCCGTTGCCGCTCTTGCAATGGCCTCCTGGGAGAGGTCGAAGCCGACAAACTCTGAATGCGGAAACAACGAAGCAAGTTTGTTGATGATTCGTCCAGAACCGCATCCTGCATCCAGCATCTTCATTCCCGCCTCCAGTTTTTCCCTCAAGCCCGGAACCATTGGGAGGATATGTGTCTCAAGTGAAGACAAAACGGACTGCCCGCTATCTTCTGCCATTACTTCGTGAAAGCGATGAAATCGAGAGTATGGTACTCCGCCGCCGTCGCGAAAGCATTTCAGAATTTCATCTTCGACGCTTCCCATTACAGCCACATACTGCATAAACACTCCGAAATTGTCGGCGCCAGCTTTTCTTGTGAGAAAGGCTGCATGCTCAGGAGGCAACCGAAACGTCTTTGACTCGGGGGAATACTCGACAATTCCACCAGTCACCATGGCGCCGAGCCACTCTCTGACATAGCGCTCGTTCAGGCTCGTAGCGCGGGCAAGCTCAACGGACGTGGCGATTCCGTTACTGCTCATGGTGTCAAACAGCCCCGAGCGGTGTCCGATTGATATCATCAAGGACAAGCTGCTTTTGTTCATTGTATCCAATAGCGAGCCGGCAAATCTCTCTGCGCGGGCAGCGTCGAAGTTTTGCAGAGTTTCCATGTGGAGCCTCCATTGTTGTTTTTTTTTCTTTCTGGTCAGATGCAGAAACTGCAGGCGTTCCAACGCTCAAAGGTCGGCATGATCGCGAAGAAGGTCCGTGATGCGTCACGATTTGTTCAACGGCGTCGCAAACAACCCCTTCACGGTTTGTCGTGCATCTTCATCATATCCATCCTTCCGAACACCCGATCCCACAGCGAGAGGAGACTGGAAAAATTAGAATCTGTTTCCCGCTTGATGCGAGAATGATGAACCTTGTGCATGAACGTACTTCGAACAGCAGACTGGTCACAGTCACCGACACGGTGATCTGCGTGACCCTTGCCCGCCTGCCGGCGAGGCAGGAACCCTGTCCGAAGGACTCCTTACGGAGAACCTACTTGTTGTCGTTGGGTTGAACAGATTCGGATAATTTTGATGCAGGCTGAATGTCGTTTGTATGAAATTGTCAGTGTTTTGATTCCCATAAGACATATAGTAGGCAAAGAAGCCGAGGATTTGGGTAAGCGCTTTAACACAATCACCAAAACCGCCTGACGTCATCAAGATGACGAACGTAAGCATCAGAAAAGAAATCTTCTTCATGGTCGTGTCATTCTCACTTATTCGTCTGTGCCGCCTCCACCGGCAGCTCTTCGATCGCCGCCCATTCGGTGTAGGACGGAACATAGACATTCACGCGCGGATAGCCGAGGATATTGCGCAGCGCAAAGTAAAGGTGCGTTGCTTCCGTTCCTGTATTGCAGTACACGATAACGTCCTTGTCGGGAGTAACGCCCTGCTTCTCGTACGATGCGCGGATTTCATCAACGGGCTTCCAGGTTTTGCCAGTCTCGGTCTGTGCGAGGTCGCTGCCCCAGAAGTGGTGAATCGCTCCGGGTATGTGTCCGAGCCGCATCTGCGCGCCGGCTCGTCCCTCGAACTGATCGAGCGGCCGCGCATCAACAAGGACTGCATCCTTCTTTTCTACAGCGCGCTTCACTGTTTCAAGAGAAACCATTCTGAGATTGAACGGCTTGGCCGTAAACGATGTTGTGGTAATCTTCGGGTATTGTCTTGCGACTGCTCGTTGCTCCTTCACCCACTTCTCATATCCACCATCGAGAATATACACGGAGGGATGATCGAACGCTGCAAGAAGCCACGCAACGAACGTTGCATAAAAATTGTTCGCATCTCCCGCGCTGTAGATGACGACGGGACGATCTTTTCGCAACCCAAGGCGAGAGAACAACGCGGCGTAGGAATCGCCGGAAAGCATCGCAGCAGGAACACCCGACTTGCCGATGCGCAGCGACTCGTAATGCAGGTATGCTGCATTGGGGATGTGTCCCTTGAGATACTCGTTGAGGTCCGAACGCATGTCGACAATGCTCACGCTTTCGTTTCCAGACATTTCTGCGAGCGCTTGCGTCGAGATCAGCTTCGGCACTCCCGCCCAACTCATCGCAGCGAAAGCGACCAGTGGAACGACAACGCACAGGACCGGAAGGCGGTGTTTCATGATTGACTCCTTTGATATTGATGATACATCTGTGAGTTAATGATGATCCCCCCGTCGAACTTCCCGTTCAACCGCACCAAACAAATCCGATCGCCGCATGCTCGGCAAACTCAGCAAGCTTTCATTTCTTATCCGATAGGACACCTCGCGTTTCGTTCACCATGATGTCAGTGCGGCGAGCTTCCAGTTACGTCGTAACTTTCAGTCGTACCGCTGCCTTTGCAACCGCCGCGCGCTCTGCCTCCTCACGCGTCGCCGCCTCGGCGCGAGCCACGGTCGCGCCAGGATCGGCATTGGCTACGTGACAATAGTATTGCTCACCGATCCTGTACGACGTGACTCTGACCTGTTGACCGGCAAGCTCTTTCGATTCAACGCGATACTCTTCCGCCTTCATCATGCGCCCTTCTCAACAGGTGCTCCAACCAGGTTGCCCCATTCCGTCCACGAGCCGTCGTAGTTGGAGACATTCGGATAGCCCAACAACTCGTTCAACACAAACCATGTGTGACTCGATCGCTCGCCGATTCGGCAGTATGCGATCACGGGCTTGTCGCGGGTAACCCCCTTGCTTGAATACAGCGTCTCCAAATCATCCGCACTTTTGAATGTTCCATCCTCATTGCACGCTTGCGCCCAAGGTATATTCTTCGCGCCGGGAATGTGTCCGCCGCGCTGGCATGTTTCAGGCAGTCCGGGCGGCGAGAGAATCTTTCCGGTGAACTCATCATTCGAACGGACATCCACAAGCACAACATTCTTCTCTCGCATTGCTTTTTGTACCTGTCCCAGCAGGGCGCGATACTTGTCGTTGTAGCCGGATACGGTGTATTTCACCGGTGCTGGCGTCGGAACGTCTTTCGTTAGCTCGCGCCCTTCAGCAAGCCACTTCTTCCGTCCGCCGTTCATGATGCGTACGTCTTTGTGCCCGTACATTTTCAATTGCCAGAGCGCCCACGCAGCAAACCAGTTGTTGTTATCGCCGTACAACACAATGGTTGTATCGTTGGAGATACCGCTGGCACTCAAAAGGTTCTCCAATGCCATCTTGCTAATGATGTCGCGCTGGACCGTGTCGCATAACTGCGTTTGCCAGTTCCATCCGATGGCGCCGGGAATGTGTCCTTCATTGTACGCGGCGGTGTCAACGTCAACCTCGGCAATGACGAGGTTAGGATCGGTTTTGTGCTGGTCAACCCAATCGGTGGTGACCAACATCTGGGGATTTGCATACGACCTCATGATTGAGCCCTCCATGATTATGGTGAGTGGTTTATGGTTTACGCGCAATCACCGTTTTGGTGATCGCGCCGCACAGTGAACGACGCATTGCGGCGTCCATCCACAAAGAAGCAAGCTGTCAACGTTCAACCGGAGGCGAATTGACATCCACTGAAGTTTGCCTTTCAAGTGTTCGGCAGTAGATCGAGCTCAAAATGTGGCGAAGCGAATCAAACGAGATTCGCGGAGCGTTGTGCAGCAGAGGAGGCTCTCGAAGCGCTTGAGCCTATGAGGAGTGGGAAAACGGTGTCGTCAACAATCCCTTCAACGTCTGCTGCTCGGTACCATCAAATCCATCAAGTCCCAACCGAATATCGCGATAGTTATCTCTTTCCCGATAGCTTCCAAAGATCCTATCCCACACAGAAAGTACGCTGGAGAAGTTGGAATCGGTTTCCGGTTGCAAGCGTGAATGATGAACTTTGTGCATGAATGGTGAGACGATGATGAAGCGTAGAACTTTGTCCAAGCGATCGGGCAGCGCGATGTTCGCATGATGGAACTGCGTGCTTGTCAGCAGTGCGGTATCATAAATGAGGAGAACCGGCATCGGCAGGCCGATGAGCGCAATGATAGGCAGACGGAGAATCATCGAGAAGAGAATTTCTCCGACATGAAATCGGGCAGCACTCGTCGTATCCATTTCGCTGTCGCTATGGTGCATCCGATGGAAGCGCCAAAAAAGCGGCACCGTATGATTGATGCGATGCCAGAGATAGATCCAACAATCAAACAATGCAAATCCGAGAACAGCGTGCGCAGTTGGCGGAAGAGAAACCAGATGCAACAGCCCGATCCGTTGCGACGCCACATATTCGGCAACGTGTGCCGTGATACCGGCAAAAATCGCTCCCAACACAATCCCGTTGAAAAGAGCAATAATGAGATTGCGAACAGCGTGGCGAACTCTCTGAGCCGAGCTTTGGAAAAACGGAGCAAGAGACTCCCATGTCCACATTAGCACAAGGACGAAGACATACAGAACCGCCTGAGGATTCCGGCGGATAATGTCCAGCACATTATCGAGATGTTCCATTTCTCACCATTGATTGGGACTCTACACTCACCCCACGGCACATCGGTTCGGACCTGCTTCAAGATCAAGCGGATCAACATGACCTAATTCTGCTTTTCCCTCGTTCACCGCGATTATCGCGCGAAAATTCGGCGGCTTCGCGCTCAAGCTGTTCAAAATGAAATGCACAAACTCCTCTTTGCCGGTGTTGAGCAACGCATGTGACGCCTTCACATCATCCACGCGCGCAGTAATCGGCACACCGTTGAACCCGGGCGGCTTACTGGTGTGCGTCGGGAAGATGCGCACAGAGCCGGCGAGCGAGAAGATTCTCTCATGAAGCGACGTGTACAGCTCGGCTGCACCCGCTTCCGCTCCTGCGTCTCCTTTTTCCAAATCGGGACGACCCACACTCTCGACAAAGAGCGTATCACCGGTTAGCAACGCCTCGTCATTGATCAGATAACACATACTCTCATGAGTGTGCCCCGGCGTTGTAATCGCTCGGAGCCTCAACTCACCAACCGTCAGGATGTCGCCGTCGTGAATAGCCGTGTAGGAATTCACCAACCGATTATTGAGCGGCACGATGTAGACCGCGCCCGTGGTTTCCGCAAGTGTGCGACCACGCGTAAGGTGATCAGCATGAACGTGCGTTTCAAGAATGCGCGTGATCCGGAGGTTTTCACGCTGCACAATCTGTAGGTACACCTCGTCGTCGAGCGAAGGATCAACCACGATTGCCTCGCCGCGTGAGCCGAGAACGTACGAGAGACAACCTTTGCCGTTGCGGCGCACTTGAATGAACGTCGCCTCCGCAGCCGAATCGAGCGCGCTGCGCGCCTCGCTCCACATCTTACTCCACACGCGCATGCCACCCCACAGGCTGTACGCATCATACCCCAAGGATTCAAGAATACTCACCGCAAGCTTCGACGTGTTTCCCCTGCGACACACTGCAACGATCGGCCGATCTTTCGGCAATCCACTTGCACTCCTTCTCAGTCCCTCGAGGTTGCCCCGGTTGAGCGCGTTATACACAGGCAGGTTACTACTCCCCTCGATGTGCCACGCATTGTATTCGTCCGCCTCGCGTATATCGAGCACCGCGACTCCCTCTCTCGACTCCAACTTTTGTTTCAGCTCATTCGGCGATATTTCCTTCATGATCCCTCCTTGGCATAATCCATTGGCAGGCAGAGAGCAGCGCTCGATACAAAGAAACGCCGTGGTATTCTTGCATAAGATCGAAATGATTGAAGGCTCAATGAAAAGACGAACGGTAAGACGGTGTATTGCTGACGGGAGGAAAGAACATTCAGGCGCGACGTGATGGGAGAAACGAACTGCGCCACACACGCTCCGCCATGTGTCGGACAGGAGAAGTCCAACAAACCTGGGTGGATTGTCATCGCTTCTCGAAAAGATGTGAAAGAACCACTAAGAGCCTACAAAAAGAAATGAACAATATCAAGCTCATCCGCGACCTGCAACTCAAAATAGAACATTCCTGCCGACCGAGAGTGTTTTTTTTGGGGCTGCAGACACGCTACAACGTCCAACCCTTCTCCTGCGCCGCAGGAAAGCAGTCTGCTTCTCCGAAGGAGTCCTTCGGACGTGGTGAGTTCATCCGCCTCCTCCACACCGGCCAAGGGGTCAATGCCCTATGCTTCGTTCTGCACAGAAGCGGGGCAAATTCTGGCAAGGAATCATCTTGCGATTGCCATCGGACTTTCCTAATTTGATGGCGCATCATTCTCGAACTCACCGTTTACGCAATTCTCATCTACGAGGTCATATGTCCGAATACGTTCGCAACCTTATCGCACAAGTCAAAGCAAAGAATCCTGCCGAGCCGGAGTTTCATCAAGCCGTACAGGAAGTCGCCGACTCGCTGGAATTGGTGTTGGAGCGCCATCCCGAATATCGCGCTGCAAAAATCCTAGAGCGTATGGTCGAGCCGGAGCGCGTCATTATGTTCCGCGTTCCGTGGCAAGACGATCAGGGCGAGTATCACATCAACCGCGGCTTCCGCGTACAAATGAACAGCGCGATCGGTCCCTACAAAGGCGGCTTGCGCTTTCACCCTTCCGTCACGCTCGGCATTCTGAAATTTCTCGCATTCGAACAAGTCTTTAAGAACAGCCTCACCTCTCTCCCCATGGGCGGCGGCAAAGGCGGTTCAGATTTCAACCCCAAAGGAAGAAGCGATAGCGAAGTGATGCGCTTCTGCCAAAGCTTTATGACTGAGTTGTTTCGACACGTCGGACCCGATACCGATGTTCCGGCAGGGGACATCGGCGTCGGCGGACGCGAGATTGGATTTTTGTTCGGACAGTACAAGCGGCTCACGAAAGAATTTTCCGGCGTGCTCACGGGCAAAGGCTTAAGCTGGGGCGGTTCGCTGATTCGCCCCGAAGCAACAGGGTACGGTGCGACATATTTCGCAGAAGAAATGTTGAAAACGCGCGGCCACACCATCGCCGATAAGCGCGTCGCCATTTCCGGCTTTGGCAACGTCGCCTGGGGCGCAGCCTCCAAAGTCACGCAACTCGGCGGCAAAGTTGTAACCCTCTCCGGACCCGATGGATTTATCTACGATGAAAACGGCGTCAGCGGAGAAAAAATTGACTACATGCTCGAACTGCGCGCAGGTGCACTGGATGCAGTCAAACCCTACGCAGACAAATTCAAAGTCCCCTTCTATCCGGGCAAGCGTCCATGGCAAGTCCCCGTTGATGTTGCAATGCCGTGCGCTACACAAAACGAGCTGGACGGCAACGACGCCCGTGAGTTGGTCAAGAACGGATGCGTTTGTGTCTGCGAAGGCGCAAACATGCCCTGCACACTCGATGCCGTCAAAGTTTTCGAGGAAGCGAAAATTCTTTACTCGCCCGGGAAAGCGTCGAACGCCGGCGGCGTCGCAACTTCGGGACTGGAGATGAGCCAGAACAGCATGCGCATCATGTGGTCGAAGGAAGAAGTTGATCAGCGCTTGAAAGAAATCATGAAGAACATTCATCAAGTCTGCGTCGAGACAGCCGAGAAATACGGCACGCCGGGAAACTACGTGAACGGCGCCAACATTGCCGGATTTCTGAAAGTCGCAAATGCAATGATGGATCAGGGATTGGTGTGAGATGCGGGCTGATTCTCAGTTGTTGATTGTGGACTAACAACAAACTGGCTCCAATTACTCGATGCAGATCATGATGTGTTTCAGATTTTGTATTCACGACGTCGTTCTCACCAACCATCATCACTAACCAAGGGGTATTCCCATGCACGACTATTCCACACAACTGCTCGCACAAGTCAAAGCAAAAAATCCTGCTGAACCGGAATTCCATCAGGCGGTGGAAGAGGTTCTCGGGTCGTTGGAATTAGTTCTCGCGCGGCATCCGGAGTATCGCTCTTCGAAAGTATTGGAGCGCATGTTGGAGCCTGAACGCGTTATTATGTTCCGCGTTCCCTGGCACGATGATCAGGGAACTGTCCAGATCAATCGCGGCTATCGAGTGCAGATGAATAGCGCCATCGGTCCGTATAAAGGAGGCTTGCGCTTTCACCCGGATGTAACCCTCGGCACCCTGAAGTTTCTGGCGTTCGAGCAAGTATTCAAGAACAGCCTCACATCGCTACCGATGGGCGGCGGCAAAGGCGGCTCCGATTTCGACCCGCACGGGAAGAGCGACATGGAGGTGATGCGCTTTTGCCAGAGCTTCATGACCGAGCTACATCGGCACGTCGGCGCGGACATTGATGTACCCGCCGGCGACATCGGCGTTGGGGGACGAGAGATCGGTTTTCTCTTTGGCCAACACAAACGAATGACCCGGGCGTTTTCGGGTGTGCTTACCGGAAAAGGCCTGAATTGGGGCGGCTCCCTGATTCGGCCCGAAGCCACGGGTTACGGCGCAGTGTATTTCGCCGCAGAGATGCTGGCGACGCGCGGCCAAACTCTCGAAGGAAAAACATGTCTCGTCTCGGGCAGCGGCAACGTCGCGCAATACACGATCGAGAAAATCAACCAGCTTGGCGGCAAAGCCGTTACCGTCTCCGACTCGGCCGGACACATTTATGACGAGGAGGGCATTGACGCGCACAAAGTAAGATTCGTCATGGACTTGAAAAACTCGCGGCGCGGGCGCATCAAAGAGTACGCTGAGAAATACCCGAACGCAGTGTACACGCCGGTAGATCCAAGCGTGAAATACAATCCTCTCTGGGACCATAAAGCCGATTGCGCCTTTCCGAGCGCCACGCAGAACGAAATCAACGCCACTGACGCGCAGAATCTGCTGCGCAACGGCGTCTATCTTGTTGCCGAAGGCGCGAACATGCCGACGACGCTCGACGGCGTGAAGATTTTTCTCGATGCAAAAATTCTTTACGCTCCGGGCAAAGCAGCGAACGCAGGCGGCGTTGCAACATCGGGATTAGAAATGAGCCAGAACAGCATGCGCATGAACTGGCCGAAAGAAGAAGTCGATCGCCGCCTGCGGGAGATCATGAAGAATATCCATCAGGTTTGCGTCGAAACTGCCGAGCGCTACGGAACACCCGGCAATTATGTGAACGGCGCGAACATCGGCGGATTTTTGAAAGTGGCAAACGCGATGTTGGATCAAGGGCTTGTGTAACACTCGCGCTGTTCATTGACAAACTTCTCCCCTCTTTTTCATATCTTGATCTACGTCCGCCCGGGCTGATGAGCACCGCGTCGAACACGAATCATGGCAGAACCCACAGTCGAAGACCTCCGCGAAGAAACCGAAGAAAAAGAGATGTCCTTCCTCGAACACCTCGAGGAATTGCGCTGGCGCGTCGTCAAAACGATTGTGGGTATTGTTGTGGGAGCAATTCTCTGCTGGGTGTTCATTGACTGGATTATGGACGGCGTGTTGCTCCAACCGATTCAGAAGTTGAACGCAAATCTCGCACCGGGTCAACAGCCAATCCATTTGCAAAATCTCAAACCGTTCGGCCAGTTGTTTTTGTACATGCAGGTCGCAATTGTCGGGGGCATCGTTCTCAGCATTCCGAATTCGTTGTATCAACTCTGGGCATTCATTGCCCCGGGCTTGATGCCGCGGGAACGAAAGTACATTAAATCCATTGTGTTCTTTTCATCGTTCTGCTTTCTCGCGGGCATTGCCTTTGCGTATTTCGTTATGCTGCCGTCGGCGATGGCATTTTTCGCAGGCTTCGGCTCTTCGCAGATTGAGAATAATATCGCTATTAATGAGTACATGAATTTCATCATTAGTGTCATGCTCGCGGCGGGCATCGTCTTCGAGTTGCCGATGGTGTCGTGGTTCCTGTCCCAACTGGGAATTCTTACGCCCGCGTTCATGCGCCACTATCGGCGACACGCGATCGTTGTAATCTTCGTCCTCGCCGCGTTCCTGACGCCCGGCACCGATCCTGTCAGCCAAATCCTGCTTGCCGCACCGCTGCTCGTGCTCTACGAATTGAGCATCGGCATTTCAGCGATCGCATGGCGTGGCAAGCGCAAGCGAGCTGCAGGAGCAGAACCGTAGCAAACAATTCCATGGAGCCAGAACTCCCATACCAAATCACTCGAATAATTCATTCATCACATTTTGACTCTCAAAGAAATCGCCCAGCCAATCCAGCAGCACCTCGATCAGTTCGATGAGGTGTTCGCGCAATCTATCAAATCCAAAATTGGACTCGTGGATTTGGTGACGAAGTATCTCATCAAGCAAAAAGGAAAGCGGGTTCGACCCATTCTCGTGCTTCTCAGCGCAGAGTTGTGCGGGGGCGTCACCGAAGCAAGCTATCGCGGAGCGACGCTTGTCGAGATTCTTCACACGGCAACACTTGTGCATGACGATGTCGTGGACGATGCCGATACGCGACGCGGCTTTGCATCCATCAATGCCGTCTGGAAAAATAAAATCGCTGTGCTCATGGGGGACTATCTGCTATCCAAGGGGTTGCTCCTGTCGCTCGAACATGAGGACTTCACATTTCTGAAAATCACCTCAACAGCGGTGAAGCGCATGAGTGAAGGCGAGATCCACCAAATCCAAAAGAGCCGCCAGCTCGACATGGACGAGGCCACGTATCTCAGAATCATTGCCGATAAGACTGCCTCGCTCCTCTCGACGTGCACAGAAATCGGTGCAACGAGCGTAACGAACGAATTCGAGAAACGTATGGCTCTGCGCGACTACGGTGAGCACATTGGTCTTGCGTTTCAAATTCGCGACGATCTCCTCGACTTCATCGGTCGGAAAAGCATTACAGGCAAACCGACCGGTCTCGATTTGAGTGAGAAGAAATTGACACTACCGCTCGTTCATGCCATGCGCCATGCGCCCAAGAAGGAGTCGAAAGAAATTCTCTCGATGATTAAGAATGGGGGAAAGAAAGCAAACGTGAAACGGATCCTCGAATTCGTACAGGAGAATGGCGGCCTTACCTATGCCGAGCGTCGAGCGCGTGAGTTCGCTGCACGAGCGAAAGAAAACATCGAAGAGTTCCCCGACTCAGTCAGCAAACGCGCCATGCTTGCCTTTGCCGATTTTGTTGTGGAACGAGACAAGTGATCGCGACAGGGTCGTGCCCTATCTGAAGTATCCATCGGCGTGCGGCATACACGAGCGAATTTCCTGTGCACACTCGGTACAAAACCATCTCTCCTTCAAATCAATCTCCTCCACACAGGTTGACGATCGCATCACGCACGCATCTCGTCGGCAGTGACGAAGGCCGAACAAATGACCAAGCTCGTGCACGGATTCTTTGATGAGCCGATCGAGTAAGAGATCGTAGTTCGCAGCAAGACCGTACCGCTCGTTCGCAAGTCGAAAGTACGAAACAATCGCGTCGCTCCCGCCGAGTGCTGCCTCGCCGAAGACAAACGTCAAGACCGGAATGAAAAGATCGTGCGGGAAGACGGCAAGGCGTTTGTACGCCGTTGTTGTCGACGAGCGCGTGTTCAGTTGCAGAAGAATTTTGGTCGAGTCGTATTGGTTGCGCGTGTCGTCCCGTGCGCGTTCCACATCGAGGTGCACGTCGTGACGTGTCACGGGCATGCCCGTCACCCGTGCAAGCTCCGACTGGAGATCGTCCATGAGCTCTTCATCCGCGTTCGCAAGCGGCATGAGCGCGATCATGACTTGCCTTCGCGTTTCAAATCATACCGATGAATCTTGTTGTAGAGGGTAACGCGATCGATATTGAGAATCTTTGCACTGCGGCTGATGTTCCAGCCGGTCTCATTGAGAATATGTTGCACATGCTCCCGCTCGACATCCTCGAGAGTCCTTCCCATGGTCGCTGCTTGATGGCCAGACTGAAGAGCGAGATGATGCTTTTCAATCGTCGTCCCTGAGCAGAGCACAACGGCGCGCTCGA
>CAYUFU010000027.1:0-12640 GCA_964444145.1 uncultured Chitinophagales bacterium | reverse complement strand
AGTGTTTCATTGCCTCCGACGCGCATAAACTGCTTCGTTTCAATCACACGCAGGAGATCCATTTGAGTCTTTGTATCAATATTCCCGATTTCGTCAAGAAAGAGCGTTCCCCCATGGGCAAGCTCGACCTTACCCTTGCGGCGATATTGGGCACCGGTAAATGCTCCGCGCTCGTGACCGAACAATTCGCTTTCCAACAACGTTTCTGTCATCGCGCCACAATTCACGACGACCAGAGGGAAGAATTTTCGCGGACTCAAGTTGTGGATTGCGCGCGCAATCAGCTCTTTTCCCGTTCCACTTTCGCCGCGAATCATTACCGTCGTATCCGTCGGCGCAACGGTGCGCACCATATCCAAGACCTTCTGCATTTCCGGCGATTCGCCGATGATCTCTGTTGACCCCGCCAATTGTTCGACTGTGTCCTTCAGGCGAAGATTCTCGTACATCAGTTGCTGTTCGTTGAGCACTTTTTGAATCAGATGGTCGAGGTAGTCCGGGTCAATCGGTTTGGTAATGTAATCGTACGCGCCGCTCTTCAACGCTTTCACCGCCGTGTCAACCGTGGCAAATGCCGTGATGATGATGACGGTGATGCGCTTGTCGATCTCCTTAACGCGCTGCAGCAGTTCGACACCATCCATGCCCGGCATCTTGATGTCCACGAGCAGGATGTTCCATGTTCCTGTTTGAAGTTTCTTGAGCGCCGTGCTGGCGCTTTCAGCCGCCTCCACACGAAAACCGTCTTCGCGGAACCATTTCGTCAACGATTCTCTTACGATCAATTCGTCATCAACGACGAGTATACCTATGTCCGAGTGTTTCATTTAACTGCTCCTTTCGCTTACGCGATTATGATACAACAGGCTCACCGCTTGACATCGCATGTTGTTTGCGCGGGAGCTTGATTGAGAATGTCGCTCCTTGCCCCGGCGACGATTCCACCTCGATAGTGCCTCCATGACTTTGAATGATGCCGTATGCAACGGCAAGACCCAAGCCGACCCCTTTCTCATTCGACTTGGTTGTGAAGAAGGGCTCGAAGATGTGCGCGCGAATCTCTTCCGTCATACCGATACCCGTATCGGCGAGGCGGATGAGAACTTCGTCATCGCCGAGGTTCTGTGCGGTAATACTGAGTGTACCACCGTGATTGCTCACTCCGGACATTGCTTCGATGGCGTTTGCCATAAGCGCGACGATGACTTGTTCGATCTCGTCAGAGTTACATTCAAGCCGCACATCGTCTGCAATCGCGACCGTAATCGCCACGCTATGTACTTTGGCATGATGCCTCATCAACATGACACAACGAGCGACGAGAGGCTGAAGCAAGGTTTCCTTAAACACCTCTTTCCGCTGACGGGCAAAGAGTAACAAATTCTTGACGATGTTACCGCAACGTTGCGCTTCATCGGCGACGAGCATCAAGTCGTCGGTGTAGGATGCGATCTGATCGGCGGGAAGGGATGATTTTCGGATTCTCTTGACAAGCAACCGCGCAAAGGTGAGAATACCCTCCAACGGATTGTTCAATTCGTGAGCGACGGATGCCGCGAGATTTCCGAGCGACGCCATTTTCTCGACGTGAAGAAGATGCCTGTGTGCGCGCTGCAACTCTACGGATTTTTGCTTTACCTTCGCTTCGAGTGTCGACGACCATGCCGTGATTTCTTCGCGTGCTGCCGCAAGATCGGTCGTCATGGCATTGAATTGCGACGCAAGCTCACCGATTTCATTCTGCGACTGTACAACGATTTTCTGATCAAAACCTCCTCTTGCCGCCCGACGCATTGCGGAAGTAAGTTGCTTCACCGGCTTATGAACCACCATCCAAATGAATCCACCAGAGACAAGGCTCACCAACAGGACGGCACCGATAGAAAGAAGAATGAGTTGAGTAGTGCTTTCCTCCAATTTCGTATCAACGGACGCCAACGACATCTTCACATCCAAAACACCAAGAATGGTCTTCTCCGGTGGATGGGCGTGGCAGGCCGCGTCCGAACATGCACGCTCGTTTCGAATCGGCGTGATGAGTCCGAGTACGCGCGTACCATCGGTCCGCATGAAAATGCGCGTCAGGCGATCGCCGGCAGGATAGGCATCCTGAAGTTTGTCGGTTGGATGGCAGGTTACGCACGCCTCTGCGCTCAAATCTGCCGTTACATGCAAGTCCTCCAGCGCTGTGGCAAATGCGACAACTCCTTGCTTGTTGTAAATTCGTATCCCCTCGATACCTTGCTGTCCGCCGATGGATGTGATGATACTCTGCACATCTTCTTTATGGTTGAGCATCATGCTGTAGCGTGTCGAGCGTGCAATCACATCGCTGATTCTGCCCGCGCTCAGAACGACATGATCCATGGATTCTGCGCGTTGGAGCCGAATCGAAACAAACGTAAACGTTGCAAGGATGAGAGCCGATACCGAGGCAATGAGAAGAAACAATCGGAAGGCTATGGTCTTGGAGAAGCGCATCTCTCTCTGACGTGTGATATGCCGACTATATCAGCGCATATCATGTGCCACATAGAACGAAAGAGAAGCTCTTCAAAAATCTATCATCTGGGACTCTCAAAACTACACCGTGTCGAAGATGACAACGTAGTTATCAGTTTTCGGAAGCAGAATTGAGTATCTGAAAACTCACATTTTAGATGAGCAGGTGGACGCGCTCCCAATCAACGGCAACAGAGCGCGAGGGAGCAAACAGCAGGATGCAAAAGAAACCTAAGCATATCATAGCACGGGCGTTCATCCGAACCGCTGCGCAGCGCGCGCCCGTGCCTTCGCAGCTTCTACTGCCCGATTGCGCGGCGGCGCGTTCGTTTCCAACGATGCGATAAGTTTCTGCGCGCTTCGAGAAATTTCGTGTACCGCACGCTCGAATGCTTTGGTGTTTGCTTGCGAAGGCTTCTGGAAGCCGCTCAGCTTGCGAACAAATTGCAGCGATGCGGCGATGATCTCCTCTGGCGTTGCCGGCGGCTCAAAGTTGAACAATGGTTTGATGTTGCGGCACATAGAACTCCCTCCTCTCTTGTGTCAGGCTGCTTTGGCTTGAATCCGTCGCAACTCATTGAGCACGAGGTCCACATCTTCGTCGAGAAAATGACGCGAGAACCTGCGCGCCCGTCGCACTTCCGCGTCATCTATTCGGGCGAAGATCAAGTCTTCATCGAAGAGCTTCGCTTGTGCATCCGCTTCTCCATCGGGACCGATGACGGACGAGCCGCCCCAGAAATTGACACCATCTTCGTAGCCCGTGCGATTGCAGAATGCGATGTACGTTGTGAGCAATCGCGCATAGCTCTTATGATTCTCTGCATTCACACGCGCAGTCTGCAGTTGCTGCTCATTCCCTGCAAGCCGCGTCGGGCTTGCGACAAGTGCAATAATAATATTGGCACCGTCTTTCGCGAGAATGTACGGAAGTGAGATATGCCAGAGGTCTTCACAAATGACCACGCCAAGTCTTCCGAGCTTGGAATCGAACGCACGAACCTCTTTTCCAGAATTGAAATACCGCATCTCCTCGAACATGCCGTATGTCGGTGGATAGGTCTTGCGGTGAACACAACGCACGGAACCATTCTCGAAGAAGAAAGCTGAATTATAGAGTGCAAAGTCGGAACTCTCTTCGACCGCCCCGGCAAGAATCGAGATGGTCGAGCTGAGTTCGATCAGCGGTTGGAGTTTTTCAACGTCTCGATCAAGGTTGACGGCGAGATCCCAGTTCATATCCTTGATCGAATAGCCCGTGAGGCTCAACTCAGGAAAGACGACGAGGTGGGCGCCAGCCTCGTGCGCACGGCGAGCGAACGCGAGGTGTTTCTCGACGTTGCGCCCGACGTTGCCGAGTGTCGGATCAAGTTGGGCAAGTGCGATCGTGAATCTCATCCCGTCGAGGAGAAGTTGTGGAAGCCGCCATCATGCATTGTCCGAGAGATCAAACATGCGAATATCTTTGATGTACTGAATCGTCTTGTCGGTCTTTAACTCTTTGAGCTTGACAATTTTTTTCTCGATGCGCAGAAGATTGTCGCGTATGATGGTGAGATACGTCTTGAGATTGTCGGCGTCGTGGCGGCGCAGAAGTTCGGTGATGCCACTGTTCATACCATCAAGCGGATCGCGCAATTCTCCCGTGATTTGTACAACAAGTTCCTGGATCGCCTCGAGCCGTTTCTGAGAGATCTCGAGCGTCATCAGTTGGTCTTTGAGTTTCTGTCTCTCAATAACACTGAGGATCGTCTTTGGGAGGACTGGCGTTGGGATTTCCTCTTTGACAAGATAATCTTCGATACCCAACTTCAACACTTCGACGGCAAGATCGAAATCTTTGTTTACCGTTAAGAAGATAACAGGCGTCCGAATACCATGTTGCTGCATCGCTCGGGTCACCTCAAGGCCATTCTGACCCGGCAAAAAATAATCCATCAGAATAACGTCATAGGAAGGGTTGCGCGTTAACTCGTTGAGTGCTTCCTGACCATTGCCCTTCCACGTCACAAGGAATTTTTCCGATGAATGCTTGCGGAGAAACAACTCGACCAATTTTGCGAAATCGGGATTGTCTTCTACCAGAAGAATGTTAACGTGTGTCAGTTCGTCCGCCATCATGACGTTGGTTTTCGAATCGTGAAATAGAATGTAGATCCCTTCCGCGGCTCCGACTCCAACCAAATTTTCCCCCCCTCTCGCTCGACAATTCGTTTCGTAATCGTGAGTCCGGCGCCCGTGCCACGATACTCTTCGCTGCGCTGCAAGCGTTGAAAAATCGTAAAGATGCGATCGAAATACTGCTGCTCGATGCCGATGCCGTTGTCCGCAACGGAGAACACAAACTCGTTCTCTTCCTCGCGCACGCCGATGTCAATCGTAGGGTTCGGCTTGTCGTTGAATTTCATTGCGTTGGCAATGAGATTCCGGAACACCATGCTGAGCCGTGTTCCGTTGTAGCGTACTTTGGGTAAATCCTCCGCGACGGTCACGACGACATTTTTTTCCTTTAGCGACCATTGCAAGTCATACAGTATCTCATCAACGACCTTACGCACGGCTACTGTCTCGTACGGCTCATGCATTCTGCCGATACGCGAGAGTGTGAGTAGGTCTTCGATGAGGTGCTTCATGCGCGTCGTAGATTGTACGACGGCGGTGAGGTAGTCGCGCCCTTCCGCATCAAGGCGCTCGCCGTAGTCCTTCATCACGATTTTACTGTAGCCTTCGATACTGATGAGTGGCTCTTTCAAGTCGTGCGAGACAACATAGGTAAAATCATCCAACTCTTTGTTGCGGCGCTCGATTTCGCGGCTCGTGCGCAGTGTGTCTTCGTAGAGCGTCGCTTTGCCGATCGCTATGCCTGTCAAAGTAGCTATACTTTCCAAGAGACGCAAGTGTGAAGAAGTATGAACATTCGGCGTCGAAGACACAATGGAGATGATACCGATGACCTTGTCTTCCGATTTAATGGGTACGGCAATCATCGAATCGTTCTGCGCAGCGCTCGTCGCTCCGAGATAGGCTCTCCCATACGAGACCACATCTTGATAAATGGTGTTCGGCCAGTCTTGGAGACTGCGTACTTTCATGCCCTGAGGGTAGAATTCAGGGACGCCGTTTACGGTACGCCCCAAAAGTGAGAGCGTCTGTTGCTCGGGGTGATATGCTTGATAGTAGAAGCGATCGAAGCGGATCGCTCGTTGCACCTCTCGATACACCACTTGCAACACTGAGTTCAAATCCAAAACACCGGTCAACCCTTTGCTCAGCTCGAACAGTGTTTTCAGTGTTTCGACTTGCTGATGGATTTCAGCGTACAGCAAGCCGTTCTCGATTGCTGCGCTGAGTTGGTTCCCGACAAGAATGAGCAACTGCTTC
Organism: uncultured Chitinophagales bacterium; assembly: GCA_964444145.1. Classification (GTDB taxonomy): domain Bacteria; phylum Bacteroidota; class Ignavibacteria; order UBA10030; family UBA6906; genus CAADGV01. The sequence goes on along the minus strand of CAYUFU010000027.1, from coordinate 6,757 downwards.
TCTTTCTCGGAAAAGTCGCGGCGCTGGCGGAATCCGACCGTCAGCGCTCCCGCTCCTTTCCCTTTCAGTTGAAGGGGAATTATCGCAACGCTCACAACGTTAACGATTCTGACAATCGTCAATTTCTCGCTTGCGACGCTCTCTTGTGCCATGATATCCGAAATGAATGTCGGTTTGCGATTTGCAATCGCGTCCCAGGAAACTGTGTTCCCCGGATCGACGCGTCCGATTTGGTGCACTATAGCGTTCTCGAGTCCCGCGTGTCCCTTGAGAATCAACGTGTTCTCCTCCTGATCCAAGAGATAGAACGTAACAACGTCCGCTGCAAAGATCTCGCGAATTTGTTCGGCGGCAAGCTGCAATACCACATCGAGATTCAGTGAATGACTGATAGATGTGGAAATGGCATTGAGCGCAATCAGCTCCTTGTTGCGTTGTTTGATTTCTTCTTCGCTACGGTTGATTTCGGTAATGTCGGTGTACGTGAAGACGAGTGCTGTTACCCGTTCATGAATGACCATGGGGTTGATGACCAGATGGTACGCGACGCGTAACTTTCCCTCTCCGGCTTCAATATTCCGCGCATAACGTTCGATGCGGCGCGCAAACAAATCGTCCATCACGCGTTTGAAATGGCGCCACGCGTTTTCATCAGGCATAATCATGCGCAGCGACTTGCCGATCATAGTGCCACCCGTTGCCACCTCCGTTAATCCCATCTTGGCAATGAACTCGTTGAAGGCTTCGTTCATGTCGGTGATATGGTACTCGTTATCAACCGTGAAGACGACGCTGTTGATCGAGTTGAGCAAATTGTGAATGTACTCGCTGTCGTCGTTGACTTGTTGGAGCAACTGCAAGCGTTGGATGATCGCTCCGATTTCTTCCGCGATGGGCTGCAAGAAACTGGTTTCTTCCGGAATGAACGAACCACTCCCTCTCCTGATGAGGCTAAACACGCCGTACATGTCTCCATTCACGAAGATCGGGATGCTAAGCTGTGCCGGCAGCTCGCCAATAGCATCTTTCGTTGCCAACTGTTTTGCAGTAACCGCAGTGCGGACGGTCTCCTCGTCGAGCGGCAAGCTGTCCACTGTCCTGAATCCGTCGCCCTCCGTAGGGACGGCAAGAAACGCCGGGGTCTCGTTTGCTGCGCGCACAATGGCGATGCCATCGAAGGCAACAAGCCCGTACACTTCCTGCGCAATCGTTGCGAAGATTTTTTCCACGTTCGACGTTGTGTTGGCGAAGCTGATGATGCGGTTGATCGTTTGGATTTGCCTGCTTTTCCATTCCACCTCCACTGCGAGTTTTCGTCGTTCGCTAATGTCGCGGGCAATGTGGAGCACGGCCATCGGGCCACCGTGAACGTCCGTCAAGAGCGTCAAGTTTTGGCTCACGGCGATATGATTGCCCGTCTTGTGCAGCCAAGTCATATCGAGATCGTGCAGATGCTTTTTCTCGAGTAAATCGGTTACCGAGCGAACCAACGGCGCCACTTCGCCTTCATACAGCCACGGGTACGGAAATTCGGATTGCCGCGCTTCATCGCGGCTGTAGCCCGTGAGGTGGGTGAACGCGCGATTTACTTCCCAGACTTGTCCATTCAAATCTGAAATTATCAGTGCATCACCCATCGTATTTATTACGTTCCGCAGCATCGCTTCTGATTCGGTAGTCTCCTCTTCGAGCTTGCGCCTGTTTGCACTGTCGGTGATGAGTGCGACCGCGCCAAGAAGCTCATTGTCATCGCCAATCCATGGCGTCGCTCTCACAAACAGTGCAGTTTCACCTTCCTCGTTGGGCTTCCGGAAGGCAATATCATCGGCAACCTCTGCATTCGAGGCGACCGCCTGCGTAACGATCCGCTCGAGTTGCGTTGCGATAATCGGCACTTCGTGCACGTGTTTGTTGAGCACCTGGTCGGCAAGAATCCCGGTGATCTGCTCCAACGCAGCATTCCACTCGATGCACCGCAAGTCTTTGTCGAACGCCGACACGCCGTCCGGCAAGCTTGCGGCCACATCGGAGCGACTTCCCGATGTTATCGCTGCTGCGGTGTCGCGCGTCGCAAGCGCTTTCTGCGCGGTAATGTCGGTGAGTATCCCCTCGATCGCAACGACTTCTTGGGCAGCATTGTATCGGTAACGTACTGCGTCACGCAACCACAGGTACGTTGCTTTCCCTTTGGGAAGAATCCGATACTCAAGGCAAAACTCCTTCCTTCCTTGCGCCTGATTGGAGATCCGTTGAGAAAGTGTCGGGCGATCATCGGGATGAAGCAACGTCCGCCAAAGGTTGGCGTTCACTGTAAAATCGGAGGGTTTATACCCGATTAACCTCTCGATGTTTGGACTGATGTACTCGAACGTACCATTGGGCTGAAGTGTATAGAGCACATCGGAAATTTGGGCAACCGTTGCTGCAAGCTTCGCCTCTGCTTCACGCGCTTGTTCAACCAGCATCGCTTTTTCTATCGCGATACTCACGTGACGTCCAAGTGCCGCCAGCAACGTGCGGTCGTCGTCATCGAGTAGCCGACCACGAGTAGTTGCAAGGAACACCACGCCGTACAACGCCGAGTTCACGACGAGCGGCAGAAATGCGAGAACAGTGTACTGCTCCGCCTCGAACAGCGCCTTGAACGGTAGATGCGCAGGATACTCTGCAATCATCACGATTACCGGCTCATGCGTTTTGTTGAAGTAACGAGCAAAACTCTCGTCAAGACTTTGTGACTTCAACTTCGACTGCACCGCCTCGCTTAGATTATGGTGTAAAGCAAGCGTCAATGATGATGAGGCGCGGTCAACTTGCAACAGCGCTCCATGCTCGAACTGCAGCAAGCGCATCGCAGCGCTCAAGTTGCGATGGTGAAGTTGCTCAAGTGACAGTGCACCGCCGACTTCATCAGCGATGCGATTGAGAATCGTCAGCGCTTTTACTTTTCGGTCAAATTCTTCCTCAGCACGTTGCCGCGCCGACACATCCCGATGGTACATGAGAAGTGCCTGTGCGCCGTCGAGGGTGATTGTCGAGGCATGCGACTCCACAGCGATCTTCGTCCCATCGCTTCGCACCCCGACGTAAGCGAAGCGCTCCTCATTTTCCTCCCCCTCCAGAAGTTTTGAGAGCCGGTCAACAGTTTCAGTCCGAATGTTGCCTCTCGGCAACACCGTCGTGAAGCTTTTACCCAAAAGCTCAATCGGACTGGGGTAGCCGAACATCTCGGCGAAACGGGGATTCAACAGAATGAACTTCTGGTCACGCACGACGGAGATCGCGTCTAAGGATTGAGCAAGCAGTGATTTGAATCGCTCCTCCGTTGCCGCTGCCTGCTCAAGTATCTTCCTTCGTGCAGAAACGTCAACGAATGTGCAGTACAATGCCTTCTTGCCTTCGTACTGAATTGGAGAGATGGAAACTTCCGTGGCTACATGGTGCCTCTCGGGTGCCGGGATGAGCACTTCGCGATGACGTATCGTCGTCTCGGACGCAGGCGCATCCAATATGTCCGTAATATCTTTCAACAGTGTCGCGTTGCGACGTCCAAAGAAATCGGAGACGGACGGCGACGTTGATTGCACGAACGGAAAGAGCGCGTCGAACGCAGCGTTCTTTACAGCAAGTTTTCGGTTGACAAAGAGCGCGTACGGATACGGCAAAGAAGCAACGAACGCATCGTACTCCGCCGCAAGTGCTCGAGACGCCGTGGCGCTCTGCACACGTTCGGAGATGTCGCTAACGATCGCGACAAAAAGATTTTTCCCGAGAGATGACGCGCTGATCTCGACGTCAACGATACGCCCGTTCTTGCGCTGAATCTGTGTGGAAAAGGTATGCCGCGCTTTCTTCTTGAGGGTCAGCAATTCGCGAAGAGTCGTGAAGCGTTTCTTGGTTGCAACACAGTCAGAGAGTTTGAGGTTGGCAAGTTCATTCTCGTCAAAGCCCAACGCGTCCATTGCGCGGCGATTTAACTCTTTGTACTCGCCCCAGAGTTCAAACACGACCATCGGCTCCGATGCCGACTGGAAGAAATGCCGATATTGCTGGTCAACGAGATCATGTGAGCCGCCTTCAGCCGCAGAAATCGTCGGCGTCGAAAGCCGCGTGGCTGTTGATGTGAGAGTAAGAATGCGCGGCGAGAATGTCGTTTCAGCCGTGGTGTGTCGAGCGTGAATGACTTGCGCGTAGATTGCGGAGCCTGTGCGAGAAATATGAAGGAAGTAATCCGATGATTCCTTCAAACATGTCAGCGCAGCTTCGAGCAAGGCGTGTCGCCGCACGAACCAAATCGTCCGACACTGCTTGGCTGTTGCAAGCGTGCAAAGAGTTTTGATGAGTTGGTTTTGGCGTTCCAGCGAGGAAATAAACGCAGGATGATTCTCTGCAACATTGACGAGGAGAAAAGCGCCGCCTGAAACCTTCGCGAGTGATTTCTTGAGGAGCTGCAACGATCGGCTTGCAGACTCTTCGGCGGCAAGTGTGATGAGGTGTCTCGGTTTTTTGTCGAATCTGTCGCGCGCACGGTGGGAGAAGGAAATCACTGCCGTGCCGTTCTTCGGCATGCGGGCAAGCGTAATGCGCAGGAGGTCGAGAGATAGATCACTCTGCGGAGAGCAGACGACAACATGCTGTCCCCCCCGTAACGACAAGAAGGCGTCCTCAAGAGATGGGACGCCGGCAAAAAGATGCTCGCCCGTCATCACGTATCGTGAAAAGAAAAATTACCAACTGCCACTCGATCCGCCTCCGCCGAAGGAACCTCCGCCGCCGCTGAATCCGCCGAAGCCGCCGCCACCACCGCCTCCGCCGCCAGAACTCCAGCCGCCGCTCGAGTAACCGCCTCCTCCGCCTCCCCATCCGCCGGGAAAATGCATCGGAATTCTTCCGCCTCGACGGAACGAGCTGCGCCGTCGCGCGCTTCGCATCATCAGATACATGAACAAGAGAAAAATTCCTATTGCGATGAGCGGCGAGAGATCGAACTTCTCGCCCTTCGGCTCGGCTTTGTACTCGTTGCGCGTCGCCGCCATGATTGCATCGACACCGGACTTCACACCAGCGTAGTAATCACCTATACGAAAATTCGGCGCGATCTCGCGTCGGATAATCTGCCCAGCGAGTCCGTCCGGCAGCACGCCTTCTAAGCCATATCCCACCTCGATGCGCATCTTCCGATCGTCTTTGGCAATGAGCAGAAGTACGCCGTTGTCCTTCCCCTTCTGCCCGATGCGATTCGCTTCCGCTGTGCGCAGCGCGAAGCCTTCGATATCCTCGCCGCCCGTTGTTGGAATGATCACGACCACAAGTTGATTCGAGGTCGAATCTTCGAAGCGCGCAAGGTCAGCTTCGAGCGCATTCAACTCTTGCGCTGAAAGCGTGTTCGTGAAGTCGGTGGCGCGCTTCAAGAGCTTCGGTATTTTGGCTTCTTGGCTGGATGCGGCTCCGCAGATGAGCGATACAGCCATGCACGCTAATACAAACCTGCTTGTCATCAGGTACATTTTGCAGAAAAAAGTAGTCACGCTGAGCGCAGTCGAAGCGTATCCAAGATATCCGTTCCAGGGTTCGACTACGCTCACCCTGACGCTATTGCTCAGAACTTCACTTCCGGCGGGGTCTCCGCACCTTCTTTTGCCTTGAAGTATGCCTTCTCCTTGAAGTTCGCAAAGTTTGCGACGATCATGCCGGGGAAGCGATTGCGCGTCGTGTTGTAATTCTGCACAACCTCGTTATACCGTTTCCGTTCGACACCGATGCGATTCTCTGTTCCCGCAAGCTCGTTCTGCAGTGACATGAAATTCTCATTCGAACGAAGAACGGGATAGTTTTCTGCTACTGCCATCAGCCGCGAAAGCGCACCGGAGAATTGGTCTTGCGCCGATTGGAATTTCGCAAACGCCTCCGGATCTTCAAGCACTTCCTTTGTCACTTGAATCGAAGTTGCCTTGGCGCGCGCTTCAACGACGTCAGTAAGCACTTTCTGCTCTTGCGCGGCAAAACCTTTCACCGTGTTGACTAAATTCGGAATGAGGTCGGCGCGGCGTTGATATTGGTTTTCCACCTGCGCCCATGCCGAAGTGACGCCTTGATCCAACCCGACCAAATTGTTGTACTGCCCGATGCCCCACATCACCAGCAACACGAGAAGCCCAAGCACACCAAGTCCGACCATTGTGCTTTTTTTCATGATGTCTCCTTTTGAGATTAGTGGAAGATTGACTTTGGAAAAATGGACGACAGCTTGCGCACTTCGTTCACGACCACCGCGCTATCTTTGCCCGCCAGCGCAGAGGCATTCCACTGTCGCACGCGAACAGGTTTGAACGAATACGCCGCCCGCTTTTCAGCGGAGATGGCTCTCCTGGTTGCCAAACGGATTTCGAAAATCCCGGTATCATACGTGTGTCGACTATTACCGCCGAACACCAAATTACCAAGCGAATAGGCGATGACTTTGTTCCTATACACCTCAACTCCTTGTAACACATGCGGATGATGCCCGATAATCGCGTCCGCTCCGGCATCAATTACTGCATGCGCAAACCTTCGCTGTGCTCGATCTGGACGTTTCGCTTTCTCAGTTCCCCAGTGAAAGTTCACCACGATGTAATCTGCCTTGCCTTTGAGGGAACGAATGTCTCGTACAATCAATCGCAAGTCTCGAGATGCAACACCGGAAACTTTTCCGCGTGCCGCCGGGGATTCTCTCCCGCCGTAATAGCCAAGAACGCCGATTCGGAGTCCTTTGATC
>CAYUFU010000026.1:40628-42787 GCA_964444145.1 uncultured Chitinophagales bacterium | reverse complement strand
CGGTGAAAGCAACGGCAGAAAAATATCGCACGCCCGTTGTCTTCAAAGCATCGTACAAGAAAGCAAACCGCACCAGCGGATCGTCATTCATCGGCATCGGCGATGACGAAGCGCTGAAGATCTTGGCGGAAGTGAAACGCGAATTCGGACTTCCCCTCGTCACCGACATTCACACGGAGCAAGAAGCTGCGTCAGCCGCTGAAGTTGCCGACGTGCTGCAAATTCCCGCGTTCCTTTGTCGCCAAACAGCATTGCTGCACGCAGTGGGACGAACGGGGCGAGTCGTGAACATCAAGAAGGGACAATTCCTTGCGCCCGAAGACATGAAGCACGCCGCCGACAAAGTGGAAGAGGTCGGCAATGCCAACGTTCTCTTTACGGAGCGCGGCACAACATTCGGCTACCACAACCTTGTCGTTGATATGCGCGGCTTGAAAATCATGCGCGACCTCGGCTATCCCGTCGTGCTCGATGCGACGCATTCGGTTCAGCTCCCTTCTGCCGGAACAGAAACGGGGGGCCAGCCGCAATTTATTTTCCCGCTCGCGCGCGCTGGCGCCGCGGTCGGTATTGACGGCTTGTTCGTCGAAGTGCATCCCAATCCTGCACAGGCATTGAGCGATGCCGCGAGCCAGTTGAAATTAGAATTGTTGGATGAGTTGGTTCGGCAGGTGGTGGAGATTGATAGGATGGTCAAACACTTTTGATTCGTCGTTCTGGACGGAGCAGCTATAAGCACAACACGAGAAGAAGTAAATGGACGCGACGTTTCCCCGCCAGCTCCGCCCCAAAGAACGCGACGCATTGACGTTCGTTCTTCCCGAACACAGCGTGGGGTACAACAGGTATCGCAAACTGATCGACACGATGATTGTGTTGGCGGAAGGCAGGCGCGGCAAAGGCAATATTGTTCTCGGAAAACGGGGCGACAAAGCCGACATTACATCACCTCTCGCATCGGTGATAGCCTACGGCGCCATTGAGACGACTCTTGACACGTTTACGATAACCGTGCGCGAACTTGTCGACGAACAGATTGATGTCGAGATTGTCGGAAGCAGAAACGATGAAATTCCCTACCACTACGAAGAGAAGCGGCGCTGGACGTATTCAACGTGGGAGCCGAATCAATCTTCGCCAGCGACGGGCGCTGCCGTTCGCGAGGTGCGAATCAATGACACACTCACGCTCGCAGTTGTGCAACAGGAAAAGCGACTCTGGCTGCATGACGCCGCAACGTTGATGAACCATCTCATTCCGATTACCAATTTCTACAATGAGTTGATGTTGCACAAACATATTCGAGACCCTAACGTTGCACTCAAATCGCCTATGTTCTGGAATGAACTCGAAAAGTATTCCGATGGAGATTTGCGTGCAGCATTCATTGCATACAACAGCGTAAGAAAGAAAGTGGACATCAAGGCTGAAGAGGTGGTCATCGAGGGAAAGGGATTGAGAGCCTTTTTCCGTAAATTGGTCGGAAGAAAACTGTGAAAATACTTTCGCCCTAATACACCTTCACCGTACCCCCTCCTGAAGTGCTTGTGTGAGAATCATGTAGAGCGGCACTCCTCCAAAGGAGTCCTTCGGACAGTGTCGCTCTGGCTCGCGAAATGAGGGATTCTGGAGAATCGCTCTACATGTTGAAGTCGCTTTCACACAGGTTCTGGAGCAGGGGGCGTTTGGTGCTAAACAAAAGAGTCACTCGTTGTCCACTCGTTCTCCTTTTGGGAGAAGGGGTCGGAGGATGAGGAATTTGAAGTGTTGACTAACTGAGTTGTGAAATCCACCATTAACACCATCGAAGAAGGCAGAAAGGTCGTCCGCATCGAGGCGAAATCTGTTGTGAATCTCGAGGCGCGGATTGACGAAAAATTTGCTCAAGCAGTAGAGATGATTTTGCAGTGCCGTGGACGTGTCATCGTCACAGGTGTGGGCAAGTCGGGAATTATCGCGCGCAAAATCGTTGCGACGATGAACTCGACCGGGACGCCAGCCGTGTTCTTGCATCCATCCGACGCGGTACATGGAGATCTGGGTATGGTGCGCAAGGAAGACGTCGTCGTCTGTATTTCGAAAAGCGGCAACACAGACGAGTTGAGTGTGCTCTTACCGATGTTCAAACGGATCGGGGTTCCATTGATCTCGCTCGTCGG
>CAYUFU010000026.1:16604-40528 GCA_964444145.1 uncultured Chitinophagales bacterium | reverse complement strand
CAGGCAACGCTGTGCCGCGCGTGGCACTACACGTCTCGTTGCGCGACGCCATCATGGAAATTACGACCAAGCGTTTGGGCTGCACGCTGGTGATGGATGACGACGGAAAGCTCGCAGGCCTGATAACCGACGGCGACTTGCGGCGCTTGCTCCAAAAAACGACGGATATTTCGAACGTCCGTCTCGCCGACGTGATGACCAAGAAGCCGAAGACAATAGCACAAGGCACATTGGCTGTTGTTGCACTTCAGGAAATGGAATCGTACAACATCACCCAGGTGATTGTTGTCGATGAGCATGAGCTGCCGGTCGGCGTTGTTCACTTACATGACTTGGTAAAAGCAGGCTTGAGCGGAGAAGAGGTGGGATGAAGCGATTCCGTATTTCGTCGTTGACGATTTCATCATTAGCGATTGCGTTATGGTTGCTGTTGGGGTGCGAGGAAAAAATCAAGCCCTCAACCCTTCAGTTGCCGAACACCGAAATCCCGACAGCGGAAAGTTGGAACAGCACGATTACGTTTTCCGATTCGGGACGCATCAAGGCAATTCTGTGGTCGGGGCACATCTCGCGCTTCTCATTGCAGCGCTACACGCTCTTGCAAGAAAGCGTCCGCGTGGATTTTTACGACGACAATCAGGCGCATACTTCGCTGCTGACCGCGCAGCACGGCCGTGTCAACGATGCGACAGAGGATTTCGTCGCACATGGGAACGTCGTCGTCATTTCCGACAGCGGCACGACACTGAAGACCGATTCTCTCTTCTGGAACAACTCCACGCGCAAGATTTACACGCAGGCATTTGTGGACATAGTTTCGCCGACAGAACATATAAGAGGGATGGGAATGGAAAGCGATCAGAATTTGAAGAACTACAAAATCTTTCGCGTGACAGGAAGTGCGGTAACGAAGGAATGAAGGATCGTGGGATATTTTTGGTGTTGTGCTTGACTCTTGGTTCAGGGTTCAAGGTTCACGGGTATGCGCAATCCGAAAAACTTATCATCATTGAAAATGCTGACAGCCTCATCGGACGGATCGTTGATGGGGATGAAGCGAAGGAACTGATCGGCAATGTGCGGTTTTCTCAGGAGAACACGCACGTGAGCTGCGACCGCGCAATTCAATTCAAGTCCTCCGGTAATATCCAGTTGCAGGGCAACGTCGTCATTATTGACTCGAATTTGACGATGCGGTTTCCTCGGGGGATGTACTACAGAGCGGAGCGGCGGGCGGTGGCTTACGATAGCGTCCAGCTCGATGACGGGCAGACGACATTAACGGCTCGTTTCGGGGAGTACTTTGCAGAGGAGAGCCGTGCATTCTTCAGAATTCGAGTCGAAGCAAAGGATGCCGATTCGAAGCTGATCGCCGATTCGCTCCTCTATTATCGCAGGGAGGAGAGAACCACTGCAATGAGCCGCGTTGCAATCGAAAGCTATGCGGACAACATGATCATCCGCGGCAATCGTTTTGAATCGTGGCGCAAGCAGGAATACAATCGGATGACGGAGGGTCCCGTCCTTGTCAAGTTCGATACCTCGGGGGGAAAAGTTGAAACACTTGTTGTGCGAAGCAAAGTGATGGAGGCGTACCGGGATTCCGCACGGCGGTTACGGGCGATTGACAGCGTCGAGATCGTACGCGCAGAGCTGGCGGCAACCTGTGGGTTTGCGGAGTTTTTCACTCGTGGGGATAGCATTCACTTGCGCAATACGCCGTTCGTCTGGTATCAACGAACGCAGGTCACGGGCGATTCGATCAATGTCTATCTCAAGCAACGTAAGCTCGATATCGTTGATGTGCACGGCAATGCACTTGCCGTATCGCAGAGCGATTCGTTGCGGAGGAGCCGGTTCGACCAACTCACTGGTGAGACCATGCAGATGAAATTCGGCACCGACGGTCTCGATTACATCGCGGTGAACGGCCGTGCAACGTCGGTGTATCATCTCTACGAGGATTCGCTTGCCAACGGCTTGAACAAAACGAGCGGCGACCAGATCGTGATGCTGTGGCAGCACGATGTGGTGACGAACAAGAAAAAACTTAGTGCCATCAAAGTGGTCGGCGGTGTTGAAGGGCAGTATTTTCCCGAAAACCTTGTGTACGGAAAGGAGAGCGAGTTTGCGCTTGCGCGCTTCGTGTGGAACGAAGCGAAGCCCGAGATGCGCCAGACGGATTTCAATCCAGTCGCTCCCCCGAAAAAGAGTGGAGCCACAATCCTGCCTTCTACCACGCAAGGGAAGAAGGGGAAGCAACCGAAAGAGCAAGCACCAGGATCTCGCAAATCGAAATGAATACGCCCACGAACGGTTCAACAAAGATTCTTCGCTCCGAAAATCTTGTCAAGGCGTACAAGAAGCGTACAGTTGTCAACAATGTCAGCATTGACGTGAAGCAAGGCGAGGTGGTCGGCTTGCTCGGTCCGAACGGCGCGGGGAAGACGACAACGTTCTACATGACGGTCGGTATGGTGAGGCCCGATAGCGGCAAGGTGTTTCTTGACGATGTGGAGATCACGCATATCGCGATGTATAAGCGCGCGCGCATGGGACTTGGGTACTTGCCTCAGGAAGCATCCGTGTTTCGCAAGATGACTGTCGAGGAAAACCTCATGGCGGTGCTGCAGATGATGGATCTGGACCACGCGGAGCGCAAGCGCCGTTGTGAGGAGTTGATGAACGATTTCAGCATAACGCATATCGCGAAAAGCAAGGGGTACATGCTCAGCGGCGGCGAGCGGCGACGAACGGAAATCGCGCGGGCACTCGCCACAGAGCCGAAGTTTATTTTGCTTGATGAGCCTTTCGCAGGCATTGACCCGATTGCGGTTGAGGAAATTATGAGGATCGTGTCGAGTCTCAAGCAGAGGAATATCGGTGTGCTGATTACCGACCACAATGTCCACGAGACGCTTTCGATCACCGACCGCGCATATCTGTTGTTCGAAGGAAGAATTCTCAAGTCGGGAACGGCGGAGCATCTTGCGAGTGACCCGGAGGTGAGGAGGTTGTATCTGGGTGAGAAGTTCAAGCTTGATCGGTATGAATAATGGCGCGGGTCTTTGACGTTGCGCAGTCAAGGTGTTGAAGGTTGGGGATGTTCAATATGGCGGCAGGTGCGGTCGGCGGGCGAGAGTGTGTGGACGTTGTAGCCCGCTTATGTGCGGCGCAGGAAACCGTGACCACGTCCGAAGGACTCCTTCGGAGACGTACACCCGCCTGAGCCCCATATCATCCTCTGGATGGAGATGAATGCTTGAGGTATGGATGGAACTCAGGGAGAGCTTTGGACGTTCACTCATGCAGGTTGCATGAAGGAATCTTCAATCACTATACAATAACAATCAAAGGAGAATCACATGAAAGCAGTCGCAGTTCTGCTCGCGCTTTGTGTTGCTGCAGCCGCGTTCGGTCAGGCGAAGGTCGAGGCGGAGAAGAAAGCAGCCGAGAACAAAGTCGAGGCCGTGAAGAAGGAAGCCGAGGCGAAAGTTGAAGCGAAGGGGACGAAGTTGCATGGCTATGTCGTAGACCAAATGTGCGCGAAGAGCATGGCGAAGAAGGGAGATGCCATGGCAAGAGCCGCGAAGCACACAAAGGAATGCGCGCTCGAAGAGGCGTGCGCGTCGAGCGGCTTTGGCTTGTTTTACGACGATGGCAAGTGGGTGAAGTTTGATGAGAAGGGGGACAAGCTCGCGCTGGGCATGTTCGAGAAGAGCAAGAAGGAGAAGGATTTCATGGCGGATGTCGTTGGCGAAGTGAAGGATGGGAAAATGGCGGTCGTGAGCTTGACTGAATCCATGATGACGAGCGAGGAGATGTCGAAGGGCAAGAAGAACGCGGAGAGTCACGACCATAAGTAGCGTGAGTGCGATGCGCTCTCAAAAGCCCCGTTGCGTGAGTGACGGGGCTTTTTGCTTTTCGATATGGAAGTGTGTACACTCATCCTACCAACCATGGAGGAGAGCAAATGGAACAAGGCGATACTGTCTGTTTTTATGACGTCCTCGACACGGAACTTGATGCAATCGCCGCTCGACGGGGAGACGCGTCGTTGCCGCCGAAGGGGGGAGAGAATGCCTACCGACGAGCGGAGAAGTTCGGGCTCGTTGGGCTTTGTTTTTCTGGAGGAGGAATTCGCAGCGCGACGTTCAACCTTGGCGTGCTGCAAGGGCTGCATAAGCTGAACGTTCTCACCAAGATTGATTACCTCTCGACCGTTTCGGGGGGCGGGTATATCGGCAGTTGGTTCATCAGTTGGATAAAGCGGCTCTCTGCGTTTCCCGATCTGCGCGGTGACGTTGTTGATGGCGAATTCAAAGAGCCGAACCCGATTCGTCACTTGCGCCGCTTCAGCAATTACCTGACACCGAAAGTCGGTTTGATGAACGCCGATACGTGGACGATCGCGTCCACGTATCTTCGGAATCTGATTCTCAATGCGCTCATCATCATTCCATTGTTCGCCGCGGCATTGCTTAGTGTCCGACTTCTTGAGTTGGTGCCGTTGCTTCTTGGACCGATCAGCCCTCGCATCATTGTTATGGTTGGTTATGGCTTGCTGGTGGTCGCGGCGTACTGCGTCGGTTTGAACCTCGTGTGGGAGAAGGATGCCGCGAAGGCGGCAAGTACACCACGTGGAATCAACGCGGCAGTGAAGTCGAGCGCGGCAAAAAAGAAAACGAAAGTGCCTTTGTCGTTTTATGCTGCTGTGGCTTGCACGTTTGTCGCGTCGTATTTGGGCGCTTACATTCTCGTTGATGCTAACGTCGAGCGCGAGATTTTTTCTCCCCATGAATCGGCTCTCGATTGGATGATGCAAGGACTTTTCTGGTATTTAGGGCTGTGGGTTTTTGCGTGGCTATTGTGGCTCGTGCTTCCGTTCGGGAAGACCAAGCAGGGAGAAGGGGGGTCATCCGACGTTGCCTCTGGACTATCCGGTGGTTCGCGGCCGAACTTAGGGTCTCTCTTCCGAGGGTTCCGTGGATGGACTTCTGTGCTGGTGGGTGGACTTGCAGCCGGACCGTTAGCTGGTTTGTTATTCTTCTATCTGTACCAGCGAGTTCCTGATCTTCTGTATCAGGAGCTTTCTGATCAAATGTACTTGAGCCTGGTCCTCGTCTTCGGTATGCCGATGGTGATGGCGACGCTTGCATTTGTGGTGATTCTGCAAATCGGTTTCGCCGGTTCTCGGTTTCCGGATTTTGCCCGCGAGTGGTGGAGCCGTTTCGGGGCGGCAATGATGATTGGCGTGGCGGTGTGGGTTGTCGGCGCCGGCATAGCGGTGTTTTCGGGGACGATCGTTGATGCAGTGACGGGATGGGTGAGCGGCTTGCAACTCACACTGGCATGGCTGGTGACGACAGTGTCGGGTTTGCTCGCAGCAAAAAGTGACAAGTCCGGGAGAGAAGGAGCGAACCGGTTCATCGAGTTGTTCGTCAAGATGACCCCTGCTGTTTTTGTCGTCGGGATTGTCATACTCATCTCCTACGGCATCGGCGTTGCGTTGCAGCAGGTTGTGCCAACTGCTTCGTTGCTCTCGCTCGCCATCGGTGCGTGCCTTCTGGTTTCGGCGTTGTTCGCGTGGCGAGTGAATGTGAACACCTTCTCGATGAATGCGATGTACTACAATCGTCTCGTTCGGTGTTATCTTGGCGCCTCGCGCGAGAACCGAATGGTCAATCCCGTCATTGGATTCGATGAGAAGGACGACGAGTTCTGGACGTACGAGTTTCGCAGCTATCCGGGTCCGTATCCCATCGTCAACACGGCGGTGAATCTGGTCAAAGGGAAAGAACTTTCGTGGCAGAAGCGAAAAGCGTCATCGTTCGTCTTTACTCCGCACTATTGCGGATTTCGCAGCGGCATCCACGATCGCTACGGCACTTCGGGAGAATTTCCTATCAAGTTGGGGAAGGCTATTTCGATTTCCGGCGCTGCGGCGTCGCCGAACATGGGCTATCATTCATCAGCGCCGCTCGCATTTTTGATGACGATTTTCAACATACGCCTCGGTAGTTGGTTTCCGAATCCCGGCGTGATGAGGAAGGGCGCCGAGGGATACATCAATACCGAGCGGGGTCCCGGCTGGGGGCTGCTGTATTTGCTGAGTGAGTTGTTCGGGCTGACCGACGATACGAGCCGCTATGTCTATCTCTCCGATGGCGGGCATTTTGAGAACTTGGGTCTGTACGAGCTTATCCGTCGCCGCTGCAAATACATCATCGTGTCCGATGCTGCTGCGGATCCTAAGCTGGTGTTTGGCGATCTGGGGAATGCAATTGAAAAATGCCGTGCCGATTTCGGTGTTGAGATTGAACTGAAAACGGATGCGCTGCGCGTTTCGGAACTGTCAGGACACAGCACCGCCCATGTTGCGCGCGGTACGATACACTATCCGAGAGGACGAGATGGAGAAGACGCGTTCGAAGGGAAAATCTTGTACATCAAAGCAACGCTCACGGACGACGAGCCGCAAGATGTGCGAAGCTACGCGCGGGCACATGCGGAATTTCCGCACGAATCTACAGCCGATCAGTGGTTCGATGAATCGCAATTCGAAAGCTATCGGCGGTTGGGGTACCACATTGCGAGCAGGTTGGCTGATGCTCCCATAAAATCAGTCGTTGCGCTCTACGCGCCGAAGCAGCCGGAAGCGCGACGAGGCGTTCCGTCGAAGGCAAAGCGGGCGCTCCGCGCGCGACCAACTCTCGCCGCGTCGTAACTTACTCCTTCTTGGTGTCGGAGGCAGCGGATGAATCTTTTGGTTGTTCGGAGCTTTTTGATTCCGTCGTTGGCGCAGCCGAAGCGGCGTCCGACTTTTCGGGGGTCTTTTTGTCTAACTTTGCAGTAGGTTTTGTTCCCTGGTTCTTCACATAATCGGTAAGGTAAAACCCACTCCCCTTGAAAATCAATCCGCCGCCCATGCCCATGACGCGCGCAAGGGTGTCCTGCTTGCACGACGGACAAGTAACCAGCGGCAACTCGCTCATGGTTTGCAGTTCTTCGAACTCATGACGACAGTTTTTGCAGACGTACTGATATGTTGGCATAACTTCTTAGTTAAAAGGGAAAAAAGAAATGGTAAAAAGCTTGTGCTCGTCGTCCTGCACTCTACGCCAGCGCCTCCAGACCTTCCTTGATTCTTGCCAGTCCTTTTTCCAACTCCGACATCGAACAGGCATAGGAGATGCGAAGACAATCATCGTTGCCGAACGCGATGCCGGGAATGGTAGCGACGCGATGCGCGTCGAGCAAGTACGTTCCCATCGTTGCGGAATTTCTGACGAGCTGGTCGCGAAATCTCTTACCGTAAAAACTGCGGACATCGAACAAGAAGTAAAACGCGCCGCCTGGCTTGATCGCTCGCACCCCCCGAATCTCAGAAAGCTTGGCAAACACAAAATCTCTTCTCTGAGCAAACGCCTCGACCATCGTGTGGATGTCGTTCGATGATCCGTTCAGCGCGGCAATGGTCGCCTTCTGCGCTATCGAATTCGGATTGGACGTGACCTGACTCTGTACCTTCGCCGCGGCTTGCATCACATCGAGCGGCCCACCTGCGTACCCGATGCGCCAACCCGTCATTGCGAACGCCTTCGATACACCGTTGACGGTAATGACTTGGTCGCGAATAGCGTTGATGGAGCCGATACTGAAATGTTTGTTGCCGTCGTATATCACCTTCTCGTAAATCTCGTCGCTGATGACGAAGATTCCCGTCCGACGAACAATCTCCGCGATTTCTTCCAGTTCGCTTCGTGTGTAGACGACCCCTGAAGGGTTGTTCGGCGAGTTGATGATGAGCGCTTTGGTCTTAGCGTTGATGGCATGTTCGAGCTTTCGCAAGTTCGGTTTGAACTGTTCGGCAACCGTTGTGGTCACAACCACGGGGGTTGCGTCCGCCATCTTCACCATCTCCGGGTAACTCACCCAATACGGCGCGAAGAAGACGACTTCATCGCCTTTGTTGCAAAGCGCTTGGAGCGCGTTGTAGATAGATTGCTTCGCACCGGATGAGACCACGATTTGGTCGCGCGCAAAATGCAATCCGTTCTCGTTGGAGAATTTATTGATGATTGCGTCGAGCAACTCGGGAATGCCGGCATTCGCCGTGTATTTCGTAAAATTCGCCTCGATGGCTTTGATTGCCGCTTCCTTCACATGGCGCGGTGTGGGAAAGTCAGGCTCACCTGCGGTCAAGCTGACAACATCAATTCCCTGAGCCTTCAGGCGCGTCGCTTTGGCGGCAAGCGCGAGCGTTTGGGATTCTTCTACATTGCGAATTTTCGAAGAGAGGATCCGCATGGGTTACTTTTTGGTGCGGTTCAGTTTTTCTTGCATACGTTTGCGGACGCTCGCAGGGACAAACGCCGAGATATCGCCGCCAAGCCGTGCAACTTCGCGGACAATGGTTGAATTGAGATATGTATAGCGGGCATGAGGCATCAGGAACACCGTGTCAATACCGCTATCGAGACGGCGGTTCATCAGCGCCATTTGGAATTCGAACTCGAAATCCGATACCGCGCGCAAGCCGCGGACCAACACCGTCGCCTTCTTCTTTCTTGCATAGTCCACCAACAAGCCATCGAACTCGTCAACGCTGACGGCGCGGTTACCCGCGAACACGTCCTTGATCATTGCGACACGCTCGGCGTAATCGAACAAGGGGGTTTTCGATGCATTGTGCGCAACGAGGATGATGATTCTCGGAAACAACGCCAGCGCGCGCTGCACAACGTCAATGTGTCCGTTCGTAATCGGGTCGAACGTGCCGGGATAAATTGCGAGAGGGCGCTTTATCATGAGAGACTCTCAGCTTCTGTGGTGAAAGAACGTTACGCGTGTTCTGCCGAATTGTTTTTCAGGTCCCGCATCGTACTGGCGTGTGCTCTCGAACTTCAGGTCTTTCGTATGCTCGATGAGCAAGTAGCCGGACGCAGCAAGCAGATTTCTGCCGAATATCAGTGCGGGAATCTGCGCTGTAGTCTCGTACGTGTACGGCGGGTCGGCAAAAATCAAATCGAATTGTTCTGTACAGCGCTCGATGAAGCCAACGGCGTCCGTTCGCACCACGCTTGCTCGTTGCTCACAGCCGAGCAGTCGAAGGTTTCGCTCGATCGAATCTGCCGCCTCGTCATCGTCCTCGACAAATGTTGCATGTGCCGCGCCGCGGCTCAATGCCTCAATGCCGAGGCTTCCGCTTCCCGCAAAGAGATCAAGCACCGCCGCACCGTCGAGCTTCATTCGCGTCATCAACATATCGAACAAGGTTTGTTTCACCCGGTCGGTCGCAGGGCGAACCGAGAGATCCTTTTTCGTCGTGAGGATGCGACCCTTGTACTCTCCGCTGATGACACGCATGAACGGATCTCAATCGCGTCGGAGCGCGATGCCGAGCGCCGCTGCATAGCTTGACGGGTTTGCCATCAGCGGTTTGTGTGTTCGCGCCGCGCTTGCTACGTCAATGAATCGGAGGGGATTCAACAACTCGACAGGAATGGTCAGTGTGCTTTGCAGCTTTCCGAACAATTCGGCACTTATCATACCGTACAGCACCATTCCGGCAAGACCATCTGTGGTTTTTGCGATGCGGACGAGTTCGTCGAGGCGCTCTTGCTCAGAACGTATGACCGCGTACGAATACGCCTCCATATCTAAATAGCGAATGAGGCTGATATCAAGCCTTTCCGGCTTGATACCGATGAGCGCGATGAATTTCGAAGCCGACCCCGGGTGGTTGAGCCTGTGCGCCGTGTCCGCGCTGAAGTGGTCACCGTCAACCACTGCGAGCTGCAGCTTGAGACGCGCAAACGAGCGGTGGAGTTTTTGGACCAAATCGCGGCGCACGGCAACGAGCAGAATCTCGTCCCAATCTTCATTCCCCGGCTTTGCCATCACGTGAATGTCCGAGATAAAACTGTCGGCGGGCGCATCGGGGAAATGCGTGCGCAGCTCCCACGCGACCTGCTCGTCAATCTCACTCCGCGACACCGTCGAGGAGAGCGGCACCGTGGAGAGAAAAAGAAGGCTCGTATCGAACGTGACCGAAACCTGCGGCGGTTCCGCCAGCTTGTGTGCGGCGAGAAACCGTGACACATGATCAATAAAATCGTCAACGCCCGGTGTGTCGTCGCCTGCGTAATCGAACAAGGTGTTGTACCACTCCGTTGCAGCGAGCAGTCGGTTCGATGAGGTATTCTGTTCGAGAAGCACTGCGTGCGCAAGCTTCTCATTCAAATATAAGCCGAGTATTGGTTTCTTCATAGGTGCGAGATATCTCGCCTCATGCCTGGGTTTGATGGCAGAAGGGATGATGACCGAAATGAATATGCAAAAAAAGATGTGTGTTATCAATGAAGCATTTCCTCCTGAAATCCGATTTAGCCTCACGCAACGTCGCCAAAGTAGCAAGGTCATTTTGAGACATTCCTGCAAAGAAGAATTCACTGAATGGGTGAAATCTCTTTTTCTCTTTCATTCTTCGCGTCTTTGCCTGCCTGCCGCAGGCACGGCGTGAGATTCAATATCGGAATTCAGGTTCCTCAAATCGGGCGTAGTCTAAGGCGGCATTCGGGAATTGACAATCGAATCATTTGAGTATGCCGAAGAGATCCGCAATACGGCGGAACTGTACGCCGTTGCTCTCTGCGCGTTGTGTTTCGGCGTCATGTTGGTTATCATTCAGTTGTCTATGAATGACAAATTGAGCATGACATGAGAAACACCATCCTGATCTTGCTACTCGCCGCCAACCCACTTGCCTCGTTTGTCTATGCTCAGTACACCACGCGTTCTCCGTACATGCAGAACCCCGACCTTGCAATCGGCTATGTTGATAGCTGCGCGCGGTTTTGGTTTCGCGCGTATGACTCTACCTACGGTGGGTTCTACACCAACATTGATCGCTTTGGCAACGCGTTCCCTCCACTCGACAAGAATCTTGTCGCGCAGAATCGCAACGCGTACGGTTTTGTTCGCGCGTATATGCTCACGGGAGACACAACGTTTCTTTCGATGGCGCGCCATGCGCTGAATTTTCTCTACCGTTACGCATGGGATAATGCCAATGGCGGTTGGCACGCGTACCTCGATAGGTTTGGCAATCCGACCTTTCCCACCAGTAACAAATCCGCTGTCGAGCAGCATTACGCGTTGCTTGGCAGTTCCGCATATTACGAAGCAACACGCGACACCGCTGCCTGGCGGTGGTTGATGCGCGGATACGCGACCGAGCAAAGCCACCTGTGGGATGCGCGCCCGCAATATAAAGGGTACTTCGAATCCGCCGGTTACAATTGGGCATGGCGGGGCGGCAAGAGTCTCGGCTCGACGATTGATGCAATCACGACGCATGTGCTGTTGTTCTATCTGATGACCGGCGATGATCAGTATCGGACGCGGTTGATAGAGCTTGGACAGAACCTTGCGCTGCGCATCGCACCGACCTTACCGCTGCAAGCAATCGGTGTTGTGGAACGCTTCGATTCCGATTGGCATTGGGACAACAGTTATACACAAACATGGATGGGTCTCGTACTCAAAGCATCGTGGTGCCTCGGTCGCATTCATCAACTTCTTCCCGATACGATCTTCATCGCAGCAGCTGAGAGCTTAGCGAACCACGTGTGGCAACGCGCTTACGATCATGAATACGGCGCACCCTACAAAGATTTCGACCGTGTTACGGGACAGATGATCATGTACGGCTCACCGGATACGGGCAAGGCTTGGTGGCAAATCGAGCAAGCGATTACTGGCGGGTTGATGCTGTACGAGATTACGGGGAGACAGCAGTATCTGCAGATGGCAGATGAGTCGGTCGACTTCTACATGCGGCATTTTGTGGATCGGCAGCACGGTGAAGTGTATGCCGATCGGACGCGGCGCGGCGGTTTTCTCTTCAACGACACCAAGGGTCATACATGGAAAGCCGCCTATCATTCAACGGAATTGGGCTACTATCTCTACCTGTATGGAAATCTGTTCGTACACCAGCGTCCCGTGCGCCTGTACTATCGTATTGCTCCCGACGCTGCCGACCGTACGCTGCGGATGAACCCGATCGCACTTCAATCGGGAAAATATCGGATCAGGCACGTAACCTTGAACGGCACAGCATATGGCGATTTCGTCGCGGCTTCGCGCCTGCTGCATGTACCGCCCGGCATCGGCGGTACGTTCGTCGTCGAATATGAACCGACGGCGCCTCCTGTGCCGATTCAACTTGCAAGCCTCACCGCACGGCATCGCGGTCAACGACAAGTGCTGCTCGAATGGACGACGCTTTCCGAAACCAACAATTACGGCTTCGAAGTGATGAAAGCGTTAGGCTCGCCGTCACTCTTCCTGACGATCCCGCGAAGTTTCATTCCAGGTAATGGGACGACGATCATTCCGCATTCCTATGCGTTCACGGACTCGAATGCGACACAAGGGCGATGGTACTACCGTCTAAAGCAGATTGATCTCGACGGGAGTGTTCACTTCACTCACGCGGTTTCGGTTGATGTGCCGACTGGTGTTGAACAGCAGGCACATCGGAACTTCGCACTGTACCAAAACTTTCCAAATCCGTTCAACCCGACGACGGAAATCAGATATGAAATAACGGAAGCGAACAACGTTCATTTGCGCGTGTTTGATGTGTTGGGAAGGACCATTGCGACGCCGGTCAATGCCCGACTGGAGCCGGGAACCTATGCCGTGAAATTCGATGCGTCGAATCTCGCCAGCGGCGTCTATTACTATCAGTTGCGTGCAGGCGGGCTTGTTGCCACGAAACGAATGCTCGTCGTGCGATGAAAGGACCCTCTCAGCTCAACGCGTCGTAACTCCTCTGGAGCTTTTCTACCGTTGCTGAGAAGCTGTTCAACTTCTCCCGTTCTTTCTCGACGACCTCTTTTGGTGCCTTGTCCGTGAAACCGGAGTTCGAGAGTTTAGACTGAACCGACTTCAGCAACTCCGTTACCCGATCAATCTCTTTCTTCAAGCGTGCCTTCTCTGCAACGATGTCAATCAATCCCTCGAGCGGCACGAACAACTCCTCGCCTTGCACCACGGCACTTGCCGCCCCTTTCGGCCGTGTCGAATCTTTAACGAACGTCAGCGAGGTTACCCGTGCAAGTCTCTTCAAATATCCCGCGTACTGCTCGATACTCTCCGCTCTTCGCTCTTTGCTCTCCCGCTCTCCGCCCAATTTCATGACGAGTGCAATCTCCTTCGAGGGCGCGATGTTCATCTCCCCGCGAATAGTCCGCAGCGCTTCGATCACCTGCTGCACAAACAGCATTTCCGATTCGACGTGCGTGTTGATGAACTCGGTAGCCGCTTCCGGCATCGGCGCGCGCATGATCGTTTCCTGCGCCGTTCGTTTGCGAATCGCTTGCCACAATTCTTCCGTGACAAACGGCATGATCGGGTGGAGCAAACGCAGCGCGGCGTCGTAGATGTCCAGGGCACGCGCAACAACTGCCTGTTTCACTTCATCAGGCTCATCGCCATAAAGTCGCGACTTGATCATCTCGACGTACCAATCGCAGTAGTCATGCCAAAAGAAATCGTAAATATCCTTCGTGACTTTGTTGATCTCGAACTCATCCATTGCCTTGTGAAGATCGAGCGTCGTTGAATGCAATCGCGAGAGAATCCACTTATCCGCGAGATCGAGATGATCGAGGTTGACCTCGGAACCGCGTCGCACCGCTTCCCCAATCTGATCACGGTTCATCAACAAGAATCGTCCGGCGTTCCAGATTTTATTCGCGAAATTTCTGCCGAGCTCATTTTTCTCTTTTGAATACAGAATATCCTGACCCAGGGGTGCAAGATAGAGAATCGTGAACCGCACGGCATCGGCGCCGTATTCCGCAATCAGGTCCATCGGCTCGGGCGAGTTACCGAGCGATTTCGACATCTTGCGCCCTTGCGCATCGCGCACGAGACTCGTGAAATACACGTTCCTAAATGGAACATTCTTCTTCACGTCCTCGCTGCCCGTGAAGCTCGGAGCGAATCGCAAACCCGACATGATCATCCGCGCTACCCAAAAGAAGATTATATCGGGTGCCGTTACCAACGTGCTTGTCGGATAGAAATACGCCAGATCCTTCGACTTGCCGAACCGCTCCTGCTGGGGCCAATCGTGCACCGAAAAGGGCCACAGCCACGACGAGAACCACGTATCGAGCACATCTTCATCTTGCCGCAAGTTTGTGCTGCCGCAATGCGGACACGAGGTAGGAGGCGTACGGCTGACTATTGGCTGCTTACACTCAAGCATGCACCGCTCATCCCCCACGCAATACCAGACCGGAATCCGATGTCCCCACCATAACTGGCGCGAGATGCACCAATCACGAATATTCGTCATCCAGTGCTCATACACCTTCGTCCAACGATCAGGATAAAACGTGATCGTTCCATCGAGGACGACCGTGAGCGCCGGCTCGGCAAGCGGCTTCATCTTCACAAACCATTGGTCCGAAAGATACGGCTCGATCACGGTATCACACCGATAACAGCGTCCGATGTTGTTCGTGTGGTCCTCGATCTTTTCGATCAGGTTCAGAGCCTCAAGATCGGCGAGCACAGCCTTGCGTGCCTCGTAACGATCCATGCCGCGATATGGTGGCGGTGCCTGCTCGTTGAGCGCGGCTGAAATATCGAACACGTTGATCTGCGGGAGCTTGTGCCGCTGCCCAACCCAATAATCATTCGGATCATGTGCAGGCGTAATCTTCACCATACCCGTCCCGAACGACGCATCAACATAATCATCCGCGATGATCGGAATTGCTCTACCCGTCAACGGCAGTTCCACCATCGTCCCAACCAGATGGGCGTAACGCTCATCAGTCGGATTCACTGCCACAGCAACATCCCCAAGCATCGTCTCAGGACGCGTCGTCGCAACGACAGCAAACGCCGACGACCCTTTTATGGGATACCGAAGGTAATACAGCTTTCCCTGCTGCATCGTATAGTTCACTTCGTCGTCGCTGATCGCCGTGTGGTCTTTCGGACACCAGTTCACGATGTACTTCCCCCGATAGATCAACCCGTCCTCGTACAAACGTACAAACACTTCGCGCACAGCCGCTGAAAGACTCTCGTCCATCGTAAAGCGTTCCCGCTGCCAATCGCACGAGCAGCCAAGCTTCCGGAGTTGTTTGATAATCGTCCCGCCGTATTCATCCTTCCACTTCCACACACGCTCCAAGAACTGTTCGCGCCCCAAATCATGACGTGTCTTTCCCTCTTTCTGCAACGCCCTCTCGACGACATTTTGCGTTGCGATACCCGCGTGATCGGTGCCCGGAATCCAACACGCCTCGAACCCCTTCATCCGCTTGTACCGAATAAACGCGTCCTGCAGCGTGTTGTTCAACATGTGCCCCATGTGCAGGACTCCCGTGACGTTCGGCGGCGGAATCACAATCGTGTACGGCGGCTCCGACGAAACCTCGGCATGGAAAAAATTCTTCTCTTCCCAATACGTGTACCATTTCGCCTCGACCTCAGCGGGCGAATATGTTTTTGCTAACGATACCTCTGACAAATGCACTCCGGAACAATCAAGATTTTTTTTGGGGGGCTTCGACTGGTGTTCTGCGTGGTAAGTTCAGCCTGTGCCGCGAAGCCTGATCGTCTGCTGCGTGGAAAGCCTACCGCCCTTCTTCCTCAACCCAGCGTGCAGAACCTTCACCGAACGCGAAACGTCCGCCGATAGTCGTTCGTGTTGCCGAGTCTATCCTTGAGCACGATGCGGATGGAATGCACTCCACGCTTCAACGGCGCAGCCAGCCGATTGACCACTCGTCTGTGTTCGCCATCTATTTCCGGCACCACAAACGTGTTGTCAATGTAGAGCTTTAGCTCTTTATAGTCAACGCCGCTCAAATCATCGCCGACGCGAAACGCAACGGTATGCGGCTGGCGTTTGAATCTGCTCGGCGTTACAAGGCGTGTCACATAAGGCGAGCGCGTATCGGATCGCAGCGAGATGTCGCCGAGCCAGCGCCTGAGAGTATCCACGACATAATCGCCCTCACGCCGCGTCGAGGCAAGCGACCAATCGCCGCGTGCGCTGTTGCGATAGTACAGCGCTTCATTGGGCCGCGACGCCGAGCGGCGTATTTTCACCACAAGACCGCGGTTGAGAACCGCAAAGCGTGGATGCAGCGAATAGTGCGAGTCGCCGCGTTTAGCCACTTCAAGAAACGTCCTCGTAAAGAATGCCGCCGTGTCCGCAACGACAACGACATTGCCATTATCGAATGAGAGCGTTGCCGACTTCGGTGGTGGGATGGGATGAATCGCTATCTCGCGACTGAGCGTTTGGACTCGCCCATTCACTTCACACTCGGCGATAATCGTACGCGTGCCGCTGAATGTCTCCAGCGGACGGAACGTTGCAGTATAACTGTTATAATCAAGAGCGATGGATTGGAGCGTACGCTTCGTCGTGTTTTCGAGAAGGACGATTGTCGGCGGCGAAGTAAAGACACCTGCGCTGTTGACGAAAACACGGACAAACTCCGCCTCCACCTCGTGAGTCAGTTCTGCGTCAGCGCCATTGCGTTTCGAGTAGCGCGGTGCAAGGAACATCAGGGGCGCGGGCGTTCCCCGGCTGTTCCATCCCTCGATGCGGAGAACATCATATGGCTCCGTGATGCTCGACAACGGAAGGGAGGAAGTCCCTTCAAGAGAAATCACCTCGCGCCAACCGGAGCTCCTTCCCCTCCTGTTGATCGCTGTGGCGGAGATGCGAAACCGAGTCGCGTGAGTCGTTCCCGCAGCATCGAACATCAATGCAGCCCCCGAGGTGAGCCGAATCTCCGGCACGGGAGAGAAGTACACGATCCCCGATACCTCGGTTGAATTCTTCCTGAAATCCTGCGTGATGATTCTGAACCTATGAGCTCCTTCCTTGAACTCGGACGTTCGAATCACTCCCCCGCTTGGCGTTTTCGGAATGTAGAAGGGGAGACGATGGGGAGAGGCAATGTACAACCGCTCGTAGCGTCCCTCTTCCTCCGACATCAGGTCGTAGTCATAGTGCAGCCGCACCTGATGGTCGTCGTGCGATGGCGCGCGGTCGAACCGAACTGCGAACAATAGCGAGTCATCCAAGAATAGCTTATGAATGTACACCCCGCTGTTGAAGCGCGACTCATTGATGCGGTCGCGCGCATCAACGGCGAAACCGAGTGTGCCAAAGGCATGAAGCGTTTCCGCTAAGACGATGACCGGTCGAATCGGATTCTCCACTTCAATAACATACGGTTTCGGGAGAGCGTTGATGAGGGAATTCTCCGCCAGCGGCGTCAGGGCAATGCGGCGGATGCGCGGAATGCTGTCATCGAGGAACGTGATATTCTTACAGAGCTGGGGATTGATGAAATCCTTCTTCGGATCGCGAATCTCGAAATGCAAATGAGGCGAGCCTGTTCCCGTTGCGCCCGTGTATGCAATGATGTCGCCCTTGCGCACGGGGAAATCCGCCGGCTTCGGCTCAATGAATACGGGATACCGCTCGAGCCGTTCTTGCTCGCTGTGTACAAATGCCTCAATCGCGTCGTTGAACCTGCTGAGGTGATTGTACGTTGTGAAGAAGCCGTCGGTGTGTCGGAGCCAAATACTTTTGCCATAGCCGGTGGGGCTGACACTGATGCGGGCGACGTAGCCATCACGTGATGCGAATACTCTGTATCCAATATCGTCTTTCGTGCTGATATCAATCCCGCCATGGAAATGCGTGCGGCGATGTTCAGCGAAGACGGAAGTGAGAATGCGTCCCGCGTCGGTAGGGTAGAGATAATCGGCGAGGTCGGTTCGAATCGAATCCCGCGCAGGCAGGGGACCGAGTGGCGAAGGTCGCGGAAATTTTTGTGCGTGCGTTATCGAAACACACCAGAGAAGAAACAGTCCCAACACACGGCTTGCCCGTTCCGTCATGCCTATCTCGACTGCAGGTTACGCAGAGCTTGCTGCCAGTGTTTCGACGTGTGGGGGAACGCGTTTCGTTGTGAGTGGGAGAGACTTTCCGGTAATCTCGGCGGCAAGGTCGAGATAGGCCCGTGCGCCGGGAGAGTTGATGTTATACAGCACCGCAGGCTTGCCATAGAAACATGCTTCTGCAAGCGCGTGGTCCTTGGTCACCATCGTCTGGAACATATGCTTGCGATACTTTGCCTGCAACTCGCGCACGGTAATGTCGGTTGCTTTCGATTGGGGCTCGTGTATCGTCACCAAGATGCCTTCGATGGTAATCATCTTGTTCGCGACTTCGCGAATCCAATCAACGTACTTGAAGAATTTATCCACCGCATCGAGCGCGAAACTTCCGGGCTTTACGGGGACGAGCACGGAATCGGCGGCGGTTAGGGCATTCGTCGTCAGTCCGCGTAAGAAGGGCGGACAG
Source organism: uncultured Chitinophagales bacterium (assembly GCA_964444145.1). Taxonomy (GTDB): domain Bacteria; phylum Bacteroidota; class Ignavibacteria; order UBA10030; family UBA6906; genus CAADGV01. Next base: position 22,098 of record CAYUFU010000026.1, on the reverse strand, counting down.
TCAACAATGACATAGTCGTAATCTCGGGCAATGGTTCGAAGTGAATTTTTTAGGATGAGACGATTATCCGCGAGTTTCATCAAACGTTCTTCGCGCAGCAGCGTGTGAACGTTTGCCGGAATGACGTTCAGGTTGGGAATTTCCGTTTTGTGGATTGCTGTGTTGAGCCCGGAGATGAAATTGAAAATTTCGTACACCCCTGCTCGCGAATTCGACTCGGTGAACCCGAGCGACAGACTTGCGGCGCCTGATGTGTCCATGTCAACAAGCAACGTGCGCTGGTCGGTGAAAGCGAGGCTCGCGGCAAGATTGACCGCAGTTGTTGTCTTGCCCACCCCGCCCTTTGGAAGCGCGACTGCAATAACTTTTGCCATAGTAGCTCTTGCTAATGTGGGGGAAATTACTGTACGCTGACCGATAGCTTGGCGATGGACTCGAGTTCAGCTTCGAGTTGGTCACCTGATTGCACTTCCCCCACCCCCTCAGGTGTACCTGTAAAAATCAAATCCCCTGCTTTAAGTGTGAAGATTGAAGACGCGTATACTATCAGGTCTTCAATCGAGAACATCATGTTCCGTGTATTGGAGTGCTGCCGCTCCACGCCGTTGACTCTCAATCGCAACGCTAAGTCGTGCGGCAATGCGACATTTCGTTTTTCTACAAACAATGAAACCGGCGCCGATGTGTCGAAGCCCTTTGCGATGCTCCACGGTAGTCCGTTCTTCTTCGCGTCGGATTGGAGGTCGCGCAACGTCATATCCAAGCCGACTCCGAAACCGCCCACATGCTCGAGCGCATCCTGGCGCGCAATATCCTTTCCTTCACGACCGATCGCCACCACCATCTCCACTTCGTAATGGAGTTCCTTAGCACACCGCGGCTTTACAATTTTCTCGCCGTCGTGTATGATCGCTGTTGACGGCTTGAGGAAGAGCACGGGGGTTTTCGGCGTTTCAGCTTGCATCTCCTTCGCGTGCGCGGCGTAATTTCTTCCCACACATACGATCTTCCCGACTCTGACTTTTTTACCTGACCCGCGAAATTCGATGAAGCCCATTAGCAATTTTTCTCATCGACGCCGGACTAATATAACACTGTCATATCCTTGTATCAAGAGAAATCTGAAGCGCTTCCAACTTTTTACCTGAAAAAAATTGCGTTTGCTTAGGCGAAATCGAGTATGACATTTGGCATCTCTTTCAGGGGCTTTGCTTTGACGAACCGCAACGTTGCATCTCTCCAAAGGAATGTCTAAACTTTGCCGCTCAGTTTTTTCTCCAACGAAAGGAATTAAGTTGTCGAAAACATATAGAGATGCAGGCGTTGACATTGCCAAAGGTGACCAATTTGTCGAGCACATCAAGGGCGCGGTCAAGTCCACTTTTACCAAATCGGTGCTGGCTGGGATTGGTTCGTTCGGAGCGTTTTATGATGCCCGCTTCAAAGGCTACAAATCACCCGTGCTGGTTTCGAGTGTTGACGGGGTCGGAACGAAATTGAAGATCGCCCAGATGATGAGGGAGCATGGAACGGTTGGACAGGATTTGGTGAATCATTGCGTGAACGACATTCTCGTTTGTGGTGCAAAGCCGCTGTACTTCATGGATTATTTTGCCTGCGGTAAACTGAGCCTCGATGTTTCCAAGAGTTTGATAGACGGTTTCGTCAAAGCATGTCGAGAAAACAACTGCTCGCTCATCGGCGGAGAGACGGCGGAGATGCCCGGCTTCTATGAAGAAGATGAATACGATTTGGCAGGAACGATCGTCGGTGTCGTCGAGAAAAAAAATATCGTTGACGGGAAAAAAGTGACGAGAGGTGATGTGCTGGTGGGGCTGGCCTCGTCGGGGCTGCACACCAATGGCTACTCGTTAGCGCGTTCAGTGTTGCTTCCGAAATTCAAATTGGACGAGCACATTGATGAGCTTGGAATGGCGCTCGGCGCGGCACTGCTCGCTGTGCATCGTTCATACTTACGTGCCGTGACGAGGCTGATGAAAAAAATCAATGTCCACGGACTTTCGCACATCACGGGCGGTGGCATCGTAGGCAACACGATGCGTGTAGTCCCAAAAGGACTTGCGTTGAGGATTGATTGGAACGCGTGGCAGCGACCGGCGATTTTTCAGCTCATTCAGCAAGTCGGTGATGTACCGGAAGAAGATATGCGACGAACGTTCAATCTTGGCGTTGGGCTGATTACGATTGTCTCACGCAAACGCGCCGATGAAACGGTGCGATTGCTCACAATGAAAGGGGAAAACGCGTTCATAGTCGGGGAAGTAGTACAGCAGTGAAAGTTCACTCCGCCGGCATCGTTGAGCGTTCATCATATTTCTTCAGAATGTTCGCATAAAACTCTTTCCATTTTTTTGTGTCGGTATGGTACGATGCAACAGTCGCTTTGAACTGTTCGATGGTGACTTGATGACGACGTAAAATTCTTTCTGCTGTCGGACTCACAGTAGAGTCGGACTCGCTTGGCGGTGCGATTGCAGCAGAATCGAGCAACTCAAGATACACTGCTTCGAACTGTTCCGGTGCGATCGTGCGTGCAGGGTCTTGATGCTGAACGCAAGCAGCGAGCAGACCGCAAAGTACCACAAGACTTCTCATCGTAACGTTTGAACGCGGAAAGGGTCTCCGTTGCATTTCACTCTCAACATGGCTATATTTTTGCCCGTCCTTTCTGAATAATACTAACGATTGCGCTGTTATCAAAATATTTTTAGGAATTATGCCGTCAACGTCGGATTTTCGCCCTGGATTGGTGATCAAATACAACAATGAGCCATGGACTATTGTTGAGTTTCAACACGTCAACCCAGGCAACTGGCGCGCGTTTGTGCGCACAAAGCTAAAGAACATCAAGAGCGGGAAAGTTATTGAGAATCGTTTTCGGGCAGGCGAGGCGATTGACATCATTCGCATTGATCGCAAGCAGTATCAGTATTTGTATCGTGACGCGTCGGGCTATGTGTTCATGGACCAGGAGACCTACGATCAAATAACGCTGCAGAGGGACCAAATCGGCAGCGGTGCAGATTTCTTGATGGATGGGATCGTGATTGATATTTTGATGAACGGCAGTGAGATTGTCGGGATTGAGTTGCCCATCACGGTCGAGCTTTCGGTGGTTGAAACTGTACCGGGTGTGAAGGGCGATAGTGCGAACCCCGGCACGAAGCCGGCGAAGGTTGCGACGGGTGCGACGGTAAATGTTCCGCTTTTCATCAACGAGGGTGACGTCATAAAAATTGATACTCGGACTGGCGACTACATCGAGCGGGTGAAAAATTAGCCATCCCCCAACATTTGGTAGGAGTCTGAATGGATCTTGAGTACGTAACAAAACTCATCGAGCTTCTCTCGAAGAGTGCCATAGAAGAATTAGAAATAGAAGAGGACGGTAAGCGCGTGCGGATTACAAAAAGCCCGCATGCGAATACCGCAGCGACCACGGTGGTTCAGATGCCGCCTGCCCCGCACACGACGGGTTCACCGCCTGTGCCGCATGTTGCTTCTGCTCCGCCCGTGCCGCCGCCCCCCGCTGCACCTACAACAAAACTCCATGAAATCCGCTCGCCGATTGTTGGCACGTTTTATCGTGCGCCCGCGCCCGACGCGCCGCCGTTTGTCCAAGTTGGCTCGGTCGTTCAACAGGGGACTGTTCTCTGTATCGTTGAGGCAATGAAGCTCATGAACGAAATCGAGTCCGACATCTCAGGAAAAATCGTTCAAATCTTGGTCGAGAACCAGCAGCCTGTTGAGTACGACCAAGTACTCTTCCTGGTTGAGCCGTCGTAGCATCGAGGGGACGAGTGTTCAAGAAAATCCTCATTGCCAACCGCGGAGAAATTGCCCTCCGCATCATCCGCGTCTGCAAACAATTCGGGATCAAAACCGTTGCGGTCTATTCCAAAGCTGATCGCGACTCGTTGCACGTCAAGTTCGCTGATGAAGCGGTCTGCATCGGTCCTGCACCGAGCAAAGAAAGCTATCTGAAAATTCCGCGCATCATAGCCGCCGCAGAGATTACTGGTGCCGAAGCAATTCACCCCGGCTACGGTTTCCTCGCCGAGAACGCGGGGTTCGCGGAAATCTGCAAAACGTCTGGACTGAAATTCATCGGCCCGAGCCCTGAGAGCATTACGGCAATGGGAGACAAAGCTGTCGCAAAGGAGATGATGAAAAAGGCGGGTGTGCCGGTAGTACCCGGCAGCGATGGTCCCGTGCAAGATGTCGAGGCGGCGAAAAAGGTTGCGAAAGATATCGGACTCCCGGTCATTATCAAAGCGGTAGCAGGCGGCGGCGGCCGTGGCATGAGAATCGTCCGTGCCGAAGATGAACTAGAAATTGCGTTCAAGACAGCACAACATGAAGCTGAAACTGCATTTGCAAACCCAGCCGTCTACATCGAGAAGTTCGTCGAGCAGCCACGGCATATCGAAATGCAAGTTTTTGGCGACCAGCACGGCAACGTGATTCACTTTGGGGAGCGCGATTGCTCCGTTCAGCGACGGCATCAGAAACTCATCGAAGAGTCGCCCTCGCCCTTTGTGGATGAAAAGCTGCGCGAAAAAATGGGAGAGGCTTCTCTTAAAGGATGCAAGGCAGTGAACTACGAAGGTGCGGGAACGATCGAGTACCTTGTTGACAAGGATAGGAATTTCTACTTCATGGAAATGAACACCCGGATTCAGGTCGAGCACCCCGTGACGGAAGAAGTGACGGGACACGATTTGATCAAGTTGCAATTGCGCGTAGCGGCGGGAGAAAAACTCCCGAGAAAAAAAATCAAGCGTCAGGGACACTCCATAGAGTGCCGTATCAACGCAGAGGATCCGTACAACGGCTTTCGCCCAAGTCCCGGAAAGGTAACCGACTTTCACATCCCCGGTGGGTTTGGGGTTCGCGTCGATACCCATTGCTATACGGGCTACGTTGTGCCGCCGTATTATGATTCGATGATTGCAAAAATGATCGTGTTTGCACAGACTCGTCAAGGCGCACTTCAAAAAATGGCAGGCTGCCTCGATGAGTTTACGGTCGAGGGCATCAAAACTACGATCCCATTTCACCAGCAAGTAATGCGCGACGAACGATTCATCAGCGGCAAATTCGATACGAGTTTTTTGGACTCGTTTCAGTTCGACGACCACAAACCCTGAGATCCATGTTGATGGCAGCGGTGGCGCGCTCAGGCTATGAGCTTCTGCGACATTCGGCTTGTCGTGTCGAGTCTTCGACTCGCGGGTGGTTCGTTCAGATGATGTAGTGACAATCCCAAAGGAGAATAACCAATGACATTTCCAGAGAATCTCAAATACACGAAAGACCATGAGTGGATCAGGATTGAAGGCGACACGGGTACGATCGGCATTACTGAGTACGCGCAAAGCGAGCTTGGTGATGTTGTGTTCGTTGAACTGCCGGCAGTCGGGCATGCGATCAGCGCACATGACACATTTGGAACAATCGAAGCGGTGAAAGC